>JBEKZT010000147.1:0-5652 GCA_049509595.1 Verrucomicrobiota bacterium | reverse complement strand
TCAGCCGGGGGAAAAATCCGAACACGCGAGCCCGAAATTGTTCTGTTCCTCTGCCTATTAGCCGCCGTCCATGTCTTCATTTTTTCCGCCACGTTTCCATTCTTCAACAATGTGGATGAACTGGAGCACTTCGATCTTGTGGTGCGATATGCCAACGGCGACATCCCACGTGTCATGGATGCGCCATGTGTGGAAGCTTTGCCCTATATCGCCACTTACGGCGCGGTTGAATTTCTCTGTCCGCCAGCCATGTTGGCAGATAAAAAAATACCGACGCCAACTTGGAAGTTGCCAAAGGATATAGCCACTCTGAAAGTTTCTTATATAGAGAGTTTCTTAGAAGAAAAAACGAAAAACTTCGACGTTTCGCAGCCGCCGCTATATTACGCGCTCGCTGGTTTGTGGTGGCGTTCAGCCAAAACACTCGGTTTTCATGACGGCTTTTTATTGTATTCCGTCCGGTTTTTCAACGTGTTTTTGGTCGGGACGCTGGTCTGGTTGAGCTATCAGACTGCGAGGCTGGTCTTTCCCCAAAATATATTTGTGCGGCTGGGTGTCCCTGCAATGCTTGCCTTCATTCCGCAGACTGCTTTTTATTCGATTCAAAATGATGTGCTTTCGCCGTTGTGCTTCGGGGCGGCGTTCTTCTGCCTGATCCAATTTATGCGCGCTGAAACTCCCGGTATGACCCTCGGAATTTTTACTGGACTGGCGATGGCTGCGACGTTCCTGACAAAAATAAGCAACCTGCCGCTGCTGGCGGTTTCTGCAGCGGCAATTCTATTAAAGGTCAGGCAACTAGCGCTGGCCGGAAAATTTCGAGCCGTCTTTCCAACACTAGCCACGCTTGCTTTATGCGCGGGGTTGCCTGCGGCGCGCTGGCTAGTGTGGTGCAAAGATACTTTCGGCGATTTCACGGGCAACGAGCAAAAAATCCAGTACTTTGGCTGGACTCACAAATCATTTGGCGAATGGTGGCCGCATCCAATCTTCACCCCGCATGGCTTCTGGTATTTTTTCTCCGGCTGTATTTCTACTTTCTGGCAGGGCGAATTTGTCTGGAATAACGTGCGACTGGCGTTGCCGTGGGTAAATATGATTTATATTATCGCCTCCACCGTTTTAGTAACTGTGGCATTATTGAATCTTTTACTGTATTCCAATACTACGATCGCACTACAACGTCAGGTACTCTGGTTCGGTTTTTGCTGTTTCGCATCAACAGTCGCGTTCCTTGGTTTTCTCTCCATCATTTATAATTTTCACCACTGTGTTTATCCATCGGTGGAATATCCGTATTTTACCTCAGGTCGGTTGATGCTCGGTGCCTTGATTCCGTTTCTACTGCTCTTCGTTTATGGTCTTGATTGCGTATTGCCCCCCTCCCTGAAATTTTTAGTGCTGACCGGAATTATTATTTTCATGCTTATCACGGAAATCACCACTGACTGGCCGATCTTCCCGAATCCATACAATTGGTTTCATATGTGACGCAGACAGCGAGTCTGTTATTTTCGCGCAGATGGATCCAGAATGCATTGTAATTGTCGGCGGTGGCTCAGCTTTCTACGTTAGGCTATAAATTCCCTTCGCAAGTTTTCATTTCTTTACATACCCATTCGCCCGAAACCATTCGACGGCGTCGGCGAAGGCTTGTTTGGGCGGCGTTTGCGGTAGGCCGAGTTCGCGGATGGCTTTGGTCGGATTATACCACATTTTGTATTTGGCCATGCGCACGCCGGCCAGCGTCGCTTTTGGGGGTTTTCTGGTGAAAAAAGAAGTGCCTTCATCAATGTGCGCGGCGGCCATTGCGACCCAGTGCGGCACTTTGGTTTTCGGCGCGGCAGTGCCGGTGATTTCTTCAAGTGCGGCGAGTGTTTCTTCCATCGTCCAATTTCCCTGCGCGTTTCCGAGTATGTAGCGCTGGCCGATTATTCCCTTTTCCGCAGCGAGAATATGGCCAATCGCCACGTCGCGAACATGAATCCAATTCAATCCGGTTTCGACATACGCGGGCAATTCATGATTGAGAAAAGCGACGATGATCTGACCGGTTGGCGTCGGTTTTACGTCGCGCGGGCCCACGGGGGCACTGGGATTGACGATGACGACGGGCACGCCTTCGCGCGCGAATTTTGCGGCGATCGCTTCCGCTTCCCATTTGGAGCGTTTGTAGTCGTTGGTGATATGTTCATCGGAAATCGTGTCGGCTTCAGTGGATGGCACCACTTTGCCGTCCACTTCTTTTGGCAAACCAATGCAACCCACCGTGCTTGTGTAAACGATGCGCTGGCAGCCGGCGAGACTTGCCGCATAAATGACGTTGTAGGTGCCTTCGACATTCGTCAGATACATCGGCTTGTAATCGGGTAGCCATAAATGATAACTGGCAGCGACATGAAAACACCATTCGCAACCGTCCATTTCGCGCCTCAAAAATTGGCGGTCACTCAAATCGCCGGTCGCATATTCAATTTCTGCGCCGGATAAGCCGCGCAAGTCGCTTTCCGCGCGCACGAGCGCCTTTACGTGATGCCCGCGCGCAAGCAGTTCATGAACCAGATTCGAGCCGACAAAACCGGAAGCACCAGTGACGAAACATTTCATAATTTATGGAAGTTGAAGCGCATTCTGTCGTAACGTGCCGCTGAATGCCATAAAAAGTTTTTCACATTCCGCCACTTGACTTGGCTGGGTGGGTTGCCAAACTTGCCACGTTGTATGCCGGTCAAAAGCAGTACCAGAAAAAAAATGACGCGCTCGGAACAGCGCGACCTCGATACGAGGATCGAATTCATGGAGGGACTTGTCCGCCGCGATCCCGAATACGTGGATGCGCTTCAACTTTTGGGCGACCACTACACACGCCGCGGTCGCTTTGTTGACGGGCTTAAAGTGGACGAACGTCTCGCACGAATTCGACCCCGCGATCCGTTCGTTTTTTACAACCTTGCCTGCAGCTACTCGCTCACCGAGCAATTTGACCATGCCGCGGTCGCTTTGGAAAAAGCATTTCATCTTGGCTATTGCGATTTCAACTGGCTTGCCAAGGACCCAGACCTTCGCAAACTTCGCCAGCAGCCAGTTTACCATGACATCAAAGCTAAAATTCGCCGGATAAAAGTCAAAGTCCGCTGACGCGATCGCATGAACGTCACTGTTTACGGACGTACCCGATATTATCGCACCGTCGCTTTCGACCGCGCCCGCAACGCTATTCTGCTCATCGAACAACGATTGCTCCCGCACGAATTCAAGATTGTCGCGACAAAAAATTTCCGCGAAACCGCCGACGCCATTCGCAAAATGGTTGTTCGCGGCGCCGGCGCGATTGGCGCGACAGCAGCTTACGGTTTGGCGCAGGGCGCTCTCGCTTTTCGCGGAAATAATTTGAAGAAATTTTTAGTACACATCAAAACCATTTATCAGGTGCTTAAAGTTGCGAGGCCAACCGCTGTAGATCCCGTCAACGCGATGAACAGTTTGCTTGCCGCAATGCTCGTTGGCAAGACCATCGAAGAAAAACAATCGCTCGCGCTTGCCGCCGCCGAGGAATTTGCGAACGAAGACGTGCAGCATTGCGAAGAAATCGGAATACACGGCGCGAAGTTGATTCGCAATGGCATGAAAATACTCACGCATTGCAACGCGGGCTGGCTTGCGTTCGTGGACATCGGCACGGCAACCGCGCCGATGTATGCAGCGCAGGCGCAGGGCAAAAACTTTCACGTTTTCTGCGACGAAACGCGCCCGCGTTCACAAGGTGCGACGCTCACCGCATGGGAACTAGCTCAGCAAAAAATTTCGCATGAGATTATCGCAGACAACGCCGCCGGCCATTTGATGCAGCGCGGTGAAGTTGATTTGGTCATCGTTGGCAGCGATCGCACACTTGGTCGCACCGGCGAAGTTACGAATAAAATCGGCACCTACACAAAGGCGGTTTTGGCCAAACGTCACAATATTCCATTTTATGTTACAATTCCACTTTCAACTATTGATTGGAATTTGAAGTGCGGCTTCGACATCCCGATTGAAGAGCGGCATGAGAGCGAAGTCTTAGGCGTTTGGGGCGTAAACAAGCGCGGTCAGCGGGAACACGTTCGCGTGGCAAATCCGACGAGCAGCGCGCGCAATCCAGGCTTCGACGTAACGCCTCCGGATTTAATTACGGGCATCATCACGCCGGTTGGCATTTACGCGCCGAAGGAATTGTGGAAAAGACGGCACGAGTTGGGTTTTTCCAGTTAAATAACCTTCCCGTGAAACTTAAACTTGCTTCATGCCCGAAGTGAAATTAACTTCACGCTCCTCTGCGGCGGGGTAGCCAAGTGGTAAGGCAGGGCTCTGCAAAAGCCTCATTCGTCGGTTCGATTCCGACCCTCGCCTCCAGCTCTAACCAGTTGGAACTGTAATGGTTTGGAAGACTTCCACAGACGAGTGCCAGCGGAAGTGCCAGCAAAATTTAACTCTGGCCTGCCCTGCGTAACTCCCACCTGCTCCCTACCGGAGTCGAGATCAACCGTCGTAACCTCATCACTGTGAACACAGTTATGAGACAACGATACAGACTCTATAAAAGAAAAAACGGCGGTCGCTACTACATTCACGACGACGTGACGGGCAAACAGGAGAGCCTGGGCACAAGCGACCGAGCAACCGCAGTTCGATTGTTCCACTCACGCAAGGAAGCGGAACAACAGCCCGCCGTGAACCTGCAAATTGCCCGCGCGTATTTGGTGGCGAGCGACCCGCAGATTGCCACCCGCGACTGGCGGTTAGTCATGGACGAACTCGTAAAGCTGAAAAAAGACCAGACCCAAGATCGCTGGCAGACCGCCATCAAAGATAAAGCCTTTGACAGCCTCCGGCACCTGCCGCTTCTGGAAACTCGCCCAGAACATTTCCTGCGTGTATTGGAAGCCGGAAAGGTTTCGACCAACGTCTATCTGCGGCGCATCCACAACTTTGCCTTGGATATGACCTGGCTGCCGTGGCCGGTACTGGCCAAGAAACGCGGGCCGGCAGTCGAGTTCAAGGAAAAGCGCGGTATCACGCTGGCAGAACACCTGGCCATCGTCGCCCGCGAACAAAATCCCGAACGCAAGGCGTTCTACAAATTGGCGTGGCACCTCGGTGCGTCGCAATCTGATCTGGCGTTTCTGGAGGCGGAGAACGTTGATTGGGAAAACCACGTCATCAGCTACAAGCGAATGAAAACCGACACGGTGGCCATCATGCGCTTTGACGAGGACATGGCGGAAATCCTGCGCGACCTGCCGGGGAGCGGTCCCCTATTTCCATATCTGCGCACCGTTCGCGCGAACGACAGGGCAACAGAATTTCATCAGCGCTGCATCGGTTTGGGCATCAAAGGCGTTTCGCTGCACAGCTATCGTTACGCATGGGCAGAAAGGGCAAAAGCGGCGGGCTATCCCGAACGATATGCCCAAGTAAATCTGGGCCACAACAGCAAAGCCATGACGCGGGCATATTCGCGCAAGGCCGAGGTGGAAATGCCTTCGTTGAGCGAATACGAACGGCAACAAAAAGCCATCATCGGAAACCATGAAACCGAACCAGTGACGCAGAGCGTCGCGGCATAAGGAGGACATCATGCAACCTTGGCAAATTAAAGCTCTCAAGCTGGAA
>JBEKZT010000146.1:0-5667 GCA_049509595.1 Verrucomicrobiota bacterium | reverse complement strand
AAAACGCGATTCTTTGCTCGCGTCGTCCGCGCGCGTCGCACGAAAAACTGCCGTGGATCGGTTACTTGCTTTTGGTTCACGGAAATGAAATTGGAGCAGCTTCGTTTGAAACCGACCGCGCGCAATTCATCGGGCGCGGCGGAAATTTGTCTTCGCCCACCGCGTTGAAAAATTCTGCGCCGCTGACGAACAGCGAAGGCTCGGTGCTTGATCCAATCGCTTCAATTCGTCGCACGATAAAACTTGAGCCGAAAGAAAGCGCCACGGTCACGTTGGTTTCCGGCATCGCGGCGACGCGCGAGGAAATTGTCGGCCTCGTCGAAAAATATCAGGATCAAACCATCGCCGACCGCTGCTTTGAACTCGCGTGGACGCATGGCCTGATCATGTTGCGTCATCTCAACACGACCGAAGTCGAGGCTCAACTTTATGGCCGCCTCGCGGGCGCGCTGCTTTACAATCAGGCCGCGCGCCGCGCGATTCCGAGCGTGCTCGCGCGCAACCAGCGCGGCCAGCGCAATCTTTGGAGCTTCGGCATCTCCGGCGACCTGCCGATTTTGTTGCTCTATGCCACGAATGTTGACCGCGTTGATCTCGTCCGTCAAATCGTGCAGGCGCACTCTTACTGGCGCTTGAAAGGCCTCGCCGTGGACCTCGTGATCTTGAACGAGGACGATTCAATTTACCGCCAGGCGTTGCATGATCAAATCCTGAATCTTGTCGCCGCGAACAGCGGCACGCAGTTGCTCGATAAGCCCGGCGGAATTTTTCTGCGCCGCGTGGATCAATTTTCGCCGGAGGATAAAATTCTTCTGGAAACCGCTGCGCGAATTGTTTTGCACGACGACAAAGGCACGTTGCTCGAACAATTGTCGCGTCGCGTTCGCCCCGAACCGCTGCCGCCGCAATTGCGAATCCGCTCGCGTCCCGAAATCGAAACCGCGTTTGAATTGCCGGAGCGCGACCTCGTTTTTTTCAACGGCCTCGGCGGTTTCACGCCCGACGGACGCGAATATGTCGTCACGCTTTTGCCCGGCGCGATGACGCCTGCGCCGTGGGTCAACGTGCTGGCCAATCCGAATTTCGGCACGCTCATTTCCGAAAGTGGCGGCAGTTATTCGTGGAGCGAAAATTGCCACGAGTTCCGTTTGACGCCGTGGAACAACGACGCCGTGACCGACGCAAGCGGCGAGGCGTTTTACATCCGCGACGAACAGACCGGGCGATTCTGGTCGCCGACGCCGCTGCCCGCGCGTGGCGAATCGCCTTACGTCGTGCGCCACGGTTTTGGCTACAGCGTTTTTGAGCACTCGCAGGACGGCATTTCGTCCGAGCTGTGGATTTATGTTTCCATCAGCGAGCCGGTGAAATTCGCCGTGCTGAAATTAAAAAATACTTCCGACCGCCGCCGACGTCTGTCGCTGACGAGTTTTTCGGAATGGGTTTTGGGTGAGACGCGCGCGAAAAGCGCGATGCACGTCGCCACGGAAATTGATCCGCAGACCAGCGCGCTCTTCGCGCGCAATCCTTACAACACGGATTTTGAAAACCGCGTCGCGTTTGTCGCGAGCAGTGAACTTGCGCGTTCCTACACCGCCGACCGCACGGAATTTTTGGGACGCAACGGAATGCCCGCGCAACCCGCCGCGCTGCGCCGCACGCGGCTTTCGGGAAAAACCGGCGTCGGCCTCGATCCGTGCGCGGCGTTGCAGGTGCAAATGGAATTGGAGCCGGGACAGGAACGCGAAATCGCTTTCATTTTGGGCGCGGGACAAAATGTTGAACAGGCGCGCGACCTCGCGCGGCGTTTTCAAAATCTACGCGCATGCCGCGAAGAATTGGAAAAAGTCTGGGTGTATTGGGGCCACACGTTGAGCGCCGTGCGCATGGACACGCCCGAACCCGCGCTGAATCTTTTGGCGAACGGCTGGCTGCTTTACCAGACGATTTCCTGCCGCTTGTGGGCGCGCACGGGATTTTATCAATCCGGCGGCGCGTTCGGTTTTCGCGACCAGTTGCAGGATGCGATGGCGCTGGTTCACGCGCGCCCGGAATTGTTGCGCGAACAATTGCTTCGTGCGGCGGCGCATCAATTCCGCGAAGGCGACGTGCAACATTGGTGGCATCCGCCGATTGGTCGCGGCGTGCGCACGCATTTTTCCGACGATTATTTGTGGTTGCCGTATGCGACCTGCCGTTACGTCGAAACGGTTGGTGACACCGGTGTGCTGGACAGCGAGGTTCCGTTTCTGGAAGGCCGCGTGTTGCGATCAGAACAAGAGTCGGATTACGATCTACCAAGTCCCTCAACCGAGTCCGGTACGCTCTACGAACATTGCGTGCGCGCGATCAAAAACGGTTTGAAGTTTGGCGAACACGGTTTGCCGTTGATGGGCTGCGGCGATTGGAATGATGGCATGAATCTCGTCGGCGAAAAAGGCAAAGGCGAAAGCGTCTGGCTCGCGTTTTTTCTTTTCGACGTGCTGAAACATTTTTCAATTCTGGCCGGACGGCGAGGCGACAAAAATTTTTCCGAGCTGTGCGAAACACAGGCGAAGACGTTGCAGGCGAACATCGAAAAAAATGCGTGGGACGGCCAGTGGTATCGCCGCGCGTATTTCGACAGCGGCGAACCGCTCGGCTCCGCGACCAATCCCGAATGTCAGATTGATTCGTTGCCGCAAAGCTGGGCGGTCATTTCCGGCGCGGGCAGCCGCGATCGCGTTCACACCGCGCTGGACGCCGTTGCGCATCGCCTTGTTCGCCGCGAATCAAAATTGATTCAACTGTTCGATCCGCCGTTCGACAAATCGGCGATGGAACCCGGCTACATCAAAGGCTACGTTCCCGGCGTCCGCGAAAACGGCGGCCAATACACGCACGCGGCGATCTGGACGATCATGGCCTTCGCGCTCGCCGGCGACTCCGGGCGCGCTTGGGAATTGTTCCGGCTCATCAATCCGATTTTGCACGCGCAGGAACCCAAAGACGTGGCGCGCTACAAAGCCGAGCCGTATGTCATCGCAGCGGATGTTTACAGCGTCGCGCCGCACACGGGTCGCGGCGGCTGGACGTGGTATACCGGTTCCGCCGGCTGGATGTATCGCCTGATTTTGGAAACGCTCTTGGGCGTGGAACTGGCCGTGGATGAATTGCGTTTCACACCCAAAGCGCCGCTGGACTGGAAAACGTTCAAGCTGGATTATCGCCATCACGAAACCGTTTATCACCTCACCTGCATCAACGCGTCGGGCGCGTGGAAAGTGCCGCCGAAAATTTTTCTGGATGGCGTTGAACAATCTGGTGCCGCACTGAAACTCGTGAACGACCGGCGCGAACATTTCGTGGATGTGAAGTTTGAGTTGTGATATAGCCAGCACACCAACGCAGAGGCGAACGACGCTCTGGAGAAGAACGCACCAAGCCATCCTCAGGTTCCGGCGTTGTGCGGCTTTGACGAATCCCGATCCGCGTCCAAAGTTCGTCGAGTTGAATTGATTCGGTTTTGACGTGGCTCACAATCTCACCGTGAAAGCGTTCGCACTTTACGCCAAACCTTGTATCTTTTCGATCATGAAACTTAAGCTCCGCGCAATCAGACAGGAAGCCAGCGACATCTTCTCTTTTATTTTTGTGCCGGAGCGGTCCTTGCGATGGCAGGCCGGACAATATTTGCATTATATCCTGAACCATCCGAAGCCGGATGATCGCGGCGTGGAACGTTATTTCTCGATCGCATCCGCCCCCGGCGAAAAGCAGGTGATGCTGACGACGCGTTTCGCATCCAAGGGCAGTTCATTCAAGAAGGCGTTAAAAAAGCTCAAGCCGGGCGATGCCATCGAAGTCCGCGAAAAGGGCGGCGATTTCGTTTTGGATCACCGGCGGAAAAAGTTCGTGTTCATCGCCGGACGAATCGGCATCACACCGTTCCGCGCCATTTTGCTCGATTTGGATCGCAACCGGAAGCCGCTGAACGCGCAGTTGCTCTATGCCAACCGAAACAACGCTTTTCCATATCGCAAAGAATTGGAAGCATTGAAGAAGCGTCATCCTGAATTCAGGATTGATTATGTCGTCAGCCCGTAGCGGATTGATGAAAAAAGCATTCCGCAGTTGGTGCCGGATATGGATGCGCCGGCATTTTACGTTTCCGGCCCCGAACCGATGGTTGAATCTTTGGAGAAGACCTTAAAAACTCGCCGTTCCAAAAAAACGGATCAAACCGATTTCTTTCCGGGTTATCATTGGCCGTGAGCGGATGCGCGAATCTTTCGCGATAGCCAACGGTTTTAGCCCGTTCCGCCCAGTCGTAGCGGTAGCTGTACAACGTCACACTTTTAATGCCAAGCTGCCGGCAACGTGATCTAAACTCCGTCACGCGGTCGTTCGCCTGCACTCGCGACAGATACGGAAACAACACCCCTTCCGCCAGCAGGTCTTTGAACAGGTTTAAGGCTTCCGCGCCCAAGTGGATGATTACAGGCACGCCGGTCTTTTTTCTCATGAAACTCGCCTACCAATCAAGGCGTTGTTATCAGTTCAGCATCCAAGCAATTACGCACGACTTGTGCTAGTTTTTGCACTTGGTACGGCTTGACGAGAAAGTTGACACCTTCTTTCAAGAGAACATCCTTGCCGGTAATATCGGCGCTGTAACCGCTCGCATAAATCACTTTCAATTTGGGATTCTCCTTCAAAAGCTGTTCACCCAATTCCTTTCCGTTGATTCCGCCGGGCATAACTAAATCGGTCAGCAATAAATGGATTCCGTCGCGATTCTGCTTCCAGACTTCCAGAGCTTCAACGCCATTGACGGCTTCGAGCACGCGATAGCCTAGTTGTGACAGGGTTTTGCGCACGGAAGCGCACAGGAACAGATCATCTTCAACGAGCAGGATTGTTTCATCGCCACCGGGCATGGCCTCCAATGCGGGTTGTTCTGGTTTTTGCGAGGACATCTTGGCCAGTCGTGGAAGATAAATGCGGAATGTCGTCCCGTGACCGACTTCGCTCTCAACATTGATCCAGCCCTGATGCTGTTGAACGATGCCGAAAATCGTCGCCAAGCCGAGGCCAGTACCTTTGCCGACATCTTTGGTGGTGAAGAACGGCTCGAAAATTCGGGGAAGAATTTCTGGTGGGATGCCAACGCCGGTGTCGCTCACGCTCAAACACACGAATGAGCCGGGCTGGGCTTGAGTTGATTGCCCGCGAACCGATTGGTCAAATTCCACGGCGGAAGTCTCAATTACAAGTTGTCCGCCTTTGGGAATCGCGTCACGGGAATTCACCGCGAGATTCATCAGCACTTGATCCATCATGCCCGCATCGGCGTGGATGAAGAGCGGTTGCATTGAGAATTTGAACTGCAACTGAATGTCGTCGCCGAGGATGCGTCGCAGCATTTTTGTCAGTTCGTTGATGGAGTCGTTCAAATCCAGATCGCGCAACTGCAATGTTTCTTTCCGGCTGAACAGCAGCAACTGGCGGGTCAAGGCCGCGGCGCGCTGGGTGGAGACGCCGATCTCGTCGGCGAATTCAGACTGGGCCGGGGAAAGACCACCCTCCGCTTTCAGCAGTTCAGCCTGCAATTGAATTATCCCCAGGATATTGTTGAAATCGTGCGCCACGCCACTGGCCAACTGGCCGATGGCGTCCATTTTCTGC
>JBEKZT010000145.1:0-5705 GCA_049509595.1 Verrucomicrobiota bacterium | reverse complement strand
AATCCAAATGAAAGCGCCAAGGTGAGCAATAAATTATTTTTCATAAGATTTTGATTTGAGAAAACTCTATTGACTTGCAGTCCGGTTGACAAGCCGCCGTTTGGCGAGCCAGTTGTTCAATTGATCCAGCAACACCGCGAGAATGACCACCGAGCCAATAATGATCTGGCTGTAATTTTGGTCAATATTCAGTATGACGATGCCGCTGGAAATCATTTGGATGATAAGCGCGCCGAGCAACGCGCCTAACGCCGAACCTTTGCCGCCGGACAAACTGGCGCCGCCGACGACCGCTGCAGCGATGACGTTGAGCTCGTAACCCTGGCCGTCGCCCGAAGTCGCCGCGCCGTAATAACCGAGCGAGAGCAGCGAGGCGATTCCAGCCATCAATCCGGCAAAAATATAAACGCTCAATTTCACGCGCCCGACGCGAATGCCGCTGAACCGGCTGGCCGTTTCGTTTCCGCCCACCGCATAGATGCGCCGACCCGCTGCGAGCCGCGACAAATAAATTCCGCCGATCAACGTGACAAGCATCATGACGCCCAGCGGCACCAGGCTGAGTTCTTCGTCGCCGACCTGCCAGCGAACCATTTCGCGGAAGGTCTCCGGAAATTCGCCGATGGACTGGCCTTTGGTGATGACAAAGGCGACGCCACGAAAAATCGCCATTGTCCCTAGTGTGATGATGAATGGATGCACTCGCAACGCGACAATCATTCCGCCGTTGAGCAATCCGCAAAACATTGCGACGCCCAGACAGGTCAGCACGCCCAGCGGCACGCTGATCCAGGCCGATGCGCCGGAATGCGCGCCGTCCGAACCATACGCGGCAAAAACCATTGCGGCCACCACCGACGCCAGCGCATAGACCGCACCAACCGACAAATCAATTCCACCGGAAATAATTACGAACGTCGCACCGACAGCCATGATGGCGATGAAGCTGGTGTCTTTGGCCAGTTGTGCGAGGTTCTGTGCGTTGAAGAATTTATTTTTTTCGACAAAAACCGGTTCGCGATCGCCATTTGCATCGGTGGTGAAAGCGCGAACGCGTTCGCCCTGCGCGTTGGTTTCAAATTTTGGAACCTTGACGGAGCCGCCGAAGACGGCCAGTAAAATTCCCAGCATGAAAATCACCAGCAGCAGGCCGCCTTCCTGCAAACGCAGTTCGCGAAGGCGGTTCAGCGGCGGAATGGCGGACATACAAATTTATTTCGTCAAGAAACGATAAATAATTGTGTTCTGATAAATTTGTCCCGGCTTCAATTCAGTGCTTGGAAATTGCGGTTTGTTTGGTGAATCGGGAAAATGCTGCGCCTCCAGACAAAAAGCCGCATGCTTTTGATAAGCCCAGCCATTTTTGCCGGCGAACGAGCCGTTAAAATTATTCGCCGTGAAAAACTGCACACCCGGTTGTGTGCTCAGAACCTCCAGAACGCGTCCGCTGGCTGGCTCATAAACGCGCGCCTGTAAACCAAGCTTCCCAAGCGGTTCATCAATGACAAAATTGATGTCGTAGCCTTTCGTCAATGTCAATTGCGGGTCGCCGATCCTAGCGCCGATTTTTGCCGGCTTGCGAAAATCAAACGGCGTGCCGTCCACGGACTTCAGTTCGCCTGTCGCAATGAGCGTTGAATCCATCGGCGTGAAACGGCCCGCGTTAATTTGGACTTCGTGATTCAACACGTCGCCTTTGCCCGCGAGATTGAAGTAGGAATGGTTCGTGAGATTGCAAACCGTCGTCGCGTCCGTCGTCGCGGCAAAATCAATTCGCAATTCATTTTCATCCGTGAGCGTGTGAAGGGCTTTGACCGTCAGGTTGCCGGGAAAGCCTTCTTCACCGTCCTTGCTCAGATAACTGAGTTCAATCGCAGGACCATGGGCTGTTTCCAACGGCTTCGCTTTCCAGACCACCTTGTCAAATCCTTTGACGCCGCCGTGCAATGTATTTTCACCGCTGTTTTTCGCGAGCGTGTAGGTTTTTCCATTGAGAGAAAATTTTCCGCCGCCGATTCGGTTTGCGTAACGCCCGATTAACGCCCCAAAGTGAAAATTATATTTGAGATAATCATCCAAATTGTCGTGACCAAGAACCACATCAACGAATTGGCCGTTGCGATCCGGCGCGGTCAGTGATACGACGATGCCGCCGTAAGTCGCCAGACGCATTTCCATGCCATGGCTGTTTCGCAACGTGTAAATTTCGACAGCTTCGTTATCGGCAGTTTTTCCGAAAGAAGTCCGCGAGATTGAATTGTTCGATCGGTTTGAGTAAGCCATTGCGGCACAGACTACAACATCTGCGGCTGCCCGTCCAGTTTTCAGTTAATTGTTTGGCTCAAAAATTTATTCGTGCGCCAAAACAATTCATTTAACATCATTTCCAACGATGAATTTCAGCGAAGCTGCCGGTTGCGTTGTCATGGCGGTCACGGCGTATCTGCTGGGCTCAATTCCGACTGGCTACCTCGTCGCGCGCGCGAAGGGAATTGATATTCGCACGGTTGGCAGTGGTAATATGGGCGCGACGAATGTGTTTCGCGTGCTGGGTAAAACCGCCGGCGCAATCGTGTTGATCATTGACGGACTCAAAGGCTACGCCGCCTGTGCCTGGCTCGCCATTTTTTTGGCCAACCAATTCTCCGTGCCGGCAGCACAACAGGAATGCTTCAAGATTCTCGCAGGCGTTGCCGCAGTGCTCGGCCACAATTACACCTGTTGGCTCAAATTTAAAGGGGGCAAAGGAGTTGCGACGAGCGCTGGAGTTTTTTTTGCGCTCGCGCCG
Organism: Verrucomicrobiota bacterium; assembly: GCA_049509595.1. Lineage (GTDB taxonomy): Bacteria > Verrucomicrobiota > Verrucomicrobiia > Limisphaerales > UBA11358 > UBA11358. Next base: position 2,917 of record JBEKZT010000145.1, on the reverse strand, counting down.
CTGGCGGCGGGCATTGCGCTGGCCGCCTGGATTTTTGTTTTTGCACTGAGCCGATACGCATCGGTTGCTTCCATTGTTGCGGCGATTGCGTTATCGGGTGCGGTCTGGCTGACAGAAAATAATTTGATTTTGCAACTGGTCACGACCGCACTTGCTTTGCTCGCCATCATCAAACACAAGGAAAACATCAAACGTCTGCTCAATGGCACGGAACGGCGGTTCGGCAAAAAATCTGAAACGCAGGAGGTCGCGAAATGAAAATCACCGTGCTTGGCGCGGGCGCGTGGGGAACGGCGCTCGCGCAGCTTTTACATCAAGGCGAAAACAGCGTCACACTTTGGGGACACGATGCGTCGCACCTGGAAAATTTGCGGACGTCCGGCCGCAACGAACGCTACTTGCCCGGCATCAAATTGTCGCGCGATTTGCGATTGGAAAGCGATCTGGAGCAGGTGACAAATGGCGCAGATTTAATCGTCGTTGCGTTGCCTTCAAAAGCGTTTCGCGAAGTCACAAAATCGTTGGCTGATTTTTCAGGCGTCGTTGTCAGCGTGACCAAAGGCATTGAATATCACACGAGCTTGACGATGTGCGGTGTGCTGGCGGAAACCGCGCCAAAGGCAAAAATCGCCGCATTATCCGGACCATCGTTCGCGCTCGAAGTCGCGCGCGGAATCCCAACCGCGATTGTCGCCGCCAGTCAAGACGCCGCAACGGCCGGTGCGGTGCAAAAACTTTTCCATCGGCCTGCCTTTCGCGTTTATACCAGCGCTGATTTGCTGGGCGTTGAATTGGGCGGCGCGTTGAAAAATGTCATTGCGATTGCGGCAGGCGTTTGCGACGGCCTCGGTTTTGGTGACAACTCAAAAGCGGCGCTCGTCACCCGTGCGATTTCCGAGATGCGGCGGCTCGGCGTCGCCTGTGGCGCACAAGCAGATACCTTCACCGGCCTGAGCGGCTTGGGTGATTTGATGGTGACATGTTTTTCCAAATTAAGTCGCAATCGCGGTTTCGGCGAGCGCTTGGGACGTGGTGAAAAAGTTGAAGCAATTGTTGCCGGCATGACGTCGGTGGCGGAAGGCTATCCGACAGCACGTTCGGCTTGCGAATTGGCACACCGGCAAAAGGTTGTAATACCCATCATTGATGAAGTTTTCGCGATGCTTTACGAAAGTAAAAATCCGGCCAGAGCGTTGCAAGATTTGACCGGGCGTGAATTAAAAGCGGAAGATTAGCTGGTTCAAGCCATTGCGCCTTTAATGAGCTTCATCAAATCGGCGTAAGCCTCCACGGCTTTAAATTGAGGAAATTGCTGCTTCACATTGTCCGGCGCATGAAAGAGAAAGCCAACGTCAGCCTCGATGAGCATCGCAGTGTCGTTAAAGGAATCTCCGACTGCAATGGCGTAATAGTTTAATTGTTTCAAAGCAGCAACAGCCTTTTTCTTTTGTTCCGCTACGCGCAATTTGTAGCCTGCGATTCGATCATTCTTAACTTCAAGCGTATGGCAAAAAAGTGTCGGCCAATTCAATTGTTTCATCAACGGCGCGGCGAATTGCTCAAAGGTGTCGGACAAAATCAAAACTTGCGTAAGCGTGCGAAGTTCATCGAGAAATTCTTTCGCGCCATCAAGCGGATTTAAAGTGCCAATAACCTGCTGGATGTCGGAAAGTTTTAAGTTGTGCCGATTGAGAATTTCCAGCCGCCCGCGCATCAATTTATCGTAATCCGGCTCGTCGCGTGTGGTGCGGCGCAATTCCGGGATTTTAGTTTTTTCGGCAACGGCGATCCAGATTTCCGGCGTCAAGACGCCTTCCATATCCAAAGTCACAATTGATTGTTTCACCGCGCGAGTTTTTCAAAATAGATTGTCGCAAGCAAATTGATTCCGCCGCTATCGTCACGTCATCGTGACAAACGGCGGCATCGGGCAGTCGAGTGTGTCGGAAATCGCGCGGAGCAATTCCGCCTCGGCTTCCTGAATCACGCCGTCCGCGCCAACGACGTGGATGCAGGCTTCAATCAAATTCTTTTTGATGATCGGCACGGCTTGCGCGAGGCGGTTGAGCGCGGCGTCAATTTCGTTCACGCCGCAATTTTCCTGCGGCAACAAATTCAAATCCGCATTGTCCGGCGCGCGCAGATACGGTGCGCCGGTTTCGAATGCTTTTTCAATTTCCGCCGCGTCGTCGCTGCCGACGTTGGCGAGCGCGGAAAGGATGACGGCGCAATCCGGCACGAGCAGCTTGATTGTGTAAAATTGGACGACGGATTTTTGCGGCCCGTTGAATTGCGAACCCAAATTCCGCAGCACGATTTTTTGCAGGACGAATTCAAACAGTTCAACTCTGCCGTCGCTTTCGATGAGCCATTGCAACGTCTGCGAAAAATTTTGGAACTGATCCGCGCTCAACTGTCGCAATCCGCCCAACGCCAGATTGATGATCGGCAGATGGGCGTGCGCGGCGATTTTTGAAACGTCGGGAAACAGCGCGGCAGTTTTGTCGGAAACGGATTGCGAGGCGCGCTTTCCGATTTCGGTGATTTGCGTCGCGCGCAATTTTTCATCGTCGCTCAAAAGCAGCGCGTAAATCAAGGCGGTGGAATCCAAAGGTTCGCGCGCGGCGGCCTTCACGTTTTCCGGCAGCGCGTCGCGGAGCTTCACGGCGTATTCGAGATGCAGCGGCGTGGGATTGCCGATGTTCGGCAAAACGTGGCGCGATCTGATGACTGGCGGTTTTTCATCGTCGCCGGAAGCGAGAATTGCGCCGCCGACAACCGTGCCGAAAAGATTTGGCAATGGCGCGCGTTTTGGTTTGGAAATTTCTTCGGGCGGCTGGTCAAGTCCGTCGTAGCGGACGTAGGGAAATTTCCCGTCGAAATTCGGATCGAAAACGCGGATGCGATCGGGCAGCGG
>JBEKZT010000144.1:0-5740 GCA_049509595.1 Verrucomicrobiota bacterium | reverse complement strand
AAAACAATTCAGACGAGTTTTTCTCCACACTGTTCCATTTGTTGCAGGAACAACTCGGCGAACGTCTTGATTGCCCCGCGTTTTCAATCACGGAGGCGGTGATTGACGAAAAGCTGCGTCCGCTCGGCGTGCCGGATTCACCGCTCAGCGCCTTGCATGAGCTTTTTCAGGTTTGCAATCAGGCACGTTATGCACCCATTAAAGACAGCCGTGAATTGAATGCCATCGTCGCTCAATTTAAAACCGTTACACGTGAACTTCAGAATGTGGAAGTATGAAAACGCAATTGCAAATTTTCCTCGCTGCCGTTGCGATTTCGCTTTTCGTCGGCAAAATTTTTGTGGCTGATGCGCAGGATGGTTTTGCCGACGCGAACAGGCTTTACGACGAAGGAAAATTTTCTGATGCGGCGAATGGTTACGAAAAAATTCTTCAATCCGGTTCGGTTTCACCTTCATTGTTTTTCAATTATGGCAACGCGGAATTCAAATCCGGTCGGATTGGCCGTGCCATCGCCGCGTTTCGCCGCGCCGCGCAACTTGCGCCGCGCGATTCCGATGCGCGCGCGAATCTTGAATTTGTCCGCAATCAAGTGCAAGGTCCGACATTGCGCGAAAGCCGCTGGCAAAACTGGCTCGGTGCGCTGACTTTGAATGAATGGACGACGCTGGCTGCGATGGCGCTTTGGATTACGTTCGCGCTGCTGGCGGCAATGCAGATTCGTCCCGCGCTGCGACCGGCATTGCGCGGTCTGTCGTGCGTCTTCGGCATTGTTGCCATTTTATTCTGTGCAGGCGTTGGCGCGGATGCGGCGATTTATTTTTCAAAACCAATTGCCGTCGTGGTCGCGCCTGATGCGATGGCCCGTAGCGGGCCGTTCGACGAAGCACAAAGTGAGTTCACCGTTTATGACGGTGCGGAACTCGCCGTGACCGATCAAAGAGACGACTGGCTGCAAGTCACGGACGGTTTGGGACGAATTGGCTGGCTTGAACGCAAGCAGGTGGAAATTTCAACCGAAAATTAAATCGGTACGGACTTTGCGCTTTGAACTCGCGCCAATGCCGAATATAAATTGCGCGTGTCTCAACCGGCTCAATCCGCCATCACCGCCGCCACGCGCCTGTGCGCGATCTTCGGCTCACCCATCGCCCATTCCGCGTCGCCCGCGATGCACAACGCCGCCTTCGCCGCGCTTGGTCTCAACTGGCGCTACCTCGCATTCGAGGTTAATCCTAAAAATCTTCGCGCCGCTATCGAAGGTGCGAAGGCGATGAACTTCGCTGGAATCAATTTAACCGTGCCGCACAAGCTGCTTGCGGTTGAAATGATGGACATACTGGATGAATCCGCCAAAAAGTGGGGCGCAGTCAATACGATTCGTTTTGATAACGTGCATGCAATCGGCTTCAATACGGATGCGGATGCGATTGTCACAGCGTTGCGCGAAGATTTGAAAATGGAATTGCGCGGCGCAAAAGTGCTTTTGCTGGGTGCGGGTGGGGCGGGGCGGACGGCGGCGTTGAAGCTTGCATCGGAAAGCGTGGCGGAACTTTTTCTCGTCAACCGCACGGAAACCAAAGCCAATGCCGTGGCAGGAGAAATCATTGAGCGCTTTCCCTTCGTCAAAGTGGTTGTCGGTTTTCCAAAATCCACTGTTGATCTCGTCATCAACGCGACATCCCTTGGCTTCAAGCTGGACGATGTGCCGCCGCTGGACGAGAATCAGTTTTCTTTGAAACAAACCCGCGCCGTTTATGACATGATTTATCGTCCGGCGGAAACGGCTTTGCTGAAAGCGGCAAAAAAGTCCGGTTGTGAAACGGCGAACGGCCTCGGCATGTTGCTGCACCAGGGCGCGAAGGCGTTTGAAATATGGACGGGCAAATCCGCGCCGCTCGAGGTGATGCGCCGCGCGCTGGAAGAAAATATTTATGGGCATTGACGCGATTTTCAACGCGCATAATTGGTCAGTCATGCCGTTTCATTTCTGGTCGCTGGTTTTTTTCGCGCTTGGCTGCATTGTCGGCAGCTTTCTAAACGTGTGCATTCACCGGCTGCCGCTGGGCATGAGCATCGTCTCACCGAAATCGCACTGCCCGCACTGCAAGTATTCGATTCCGTGGTATCTCAACATTCCACTCTTGACGTGGATGGCGTTGCGCGGTCGCTGTAAAAATTGTGGCGCGCCGATTTCGCCGCGCTATTTCATCGTTGAACTGTCCACGGGAATTGCATTTTTGGGTTGCTGGCTGGTTTTTGGAGAAAAATCCGCATTGCTCGCCATTGTTTACGCGATTTTTCTCGCGGGACTGATCGTGGCGACGTTCATTGACTTCGAGCATTTCATCATTCCCGATGAAATCACGCTCGGCGGCATTGTCGTCGGTTTTGCGGCGTCGTTTTTTTTACTGTCGCTGCACAACGCAAATTCGCTGGCCGCCGGAATGTGGCAAAGTCTGCTTGGCGTGGTGGTTGGCGCGGGATTGGTTTACGCGATTTTGCGATTGGGGAAATTATTGTTTGGCCGGCAGCGGATAAAAATGCCGGTGGAAACAAAAATTATTTTTTCCGAGACGCATTTGCATCTGGCGGACAAGGAAATCCCCTACGAAGAATTGTTTTATCGCAAGTCGGACGTGATTGCGCTGCGCGCGCGGACGGTGGAACTGGTGGATCGTTGCTATAAAAACGTGCTGGTGCGACTGTCGTCAACGGCGCTGGAGATTGGCGGCGAAAAATTGGATCCGGAAACGGTCGCGCACATGGAAGCGGTGAGTGCGGAAATCATTTTGCCGCGCGAGGCAATGGGTTTGGGCGACGTGAAATTCATGGCGGCAATCGGCGCATTCATCGGCTGGCAGGGTGTGATTTTTTCGCTGGCGGTCAGCTCGTTCATCGGCGCGGCAACCGGTGTGATTTTGATTTTGATGCGGCGGCGCGAATGGTCATCGCGAATGCCTTATGGACCTTACATAGCGCTGGCGGCGGCGATTTGGATTTTTTGCGGGAAGAAATTTTTAACTGCACTTTTCCATTGACCGGCTGGCTTCTTGCAGATCGTCGCTGCCGGTTGATTGAATCAATCTGCCGTCTTGTTTAATCAAACTGACGGCTTCTCTGGCCTGTCTGACAATCCATTTGGTCAATCTTCCGGGCCATTTGACGTGTCTTCCAACTCATTTTGGCCGTCTGCCGGAGCATTTGGCTTCTCTGTCAGGTCATTTTGGCCGTCTGCCGACTCATTTGACGCGTCGTGCTGAACAAATATCTACACTTCCAAGTCATTTTGCCCGTCTGCCGACTCATTTGGCGTCGCTGAAAGTTCATTTGGCCTGTCTGCCGGCTCATTTGGAACGTCTGAAAGTCCATATTTTCGCATTTTCCCTGCATTTTTGAGGTTTTCAGGCCTATTTGACGAATTTTCAAGGGGTCGGTGAACCATTCTCCTTCTCCGTGGGGAAGAAGGCCGGGATGAGGGAGGACGTTCAGACAATCTTTTCTGTGCTGCCTAATTTCTTAATTTCCCTCGCCAACTGCTCCGCCTGCTTTTCCAACTCCGCATTTTCAATTTCAAGCTGCTTCGCGCGTTCTGCTGCAAGTTCATCCAGCACGCCCGGCTTTTGTTCCGCCAACTGGCAAAGTTCGTAATCGGGACTTTCGCGCAATGCCTTCAGCGATTCCGTGACCGCTGCGATTTCCTTTTGCAATGTCTCATGCAGCCGTTTCAATTGCGTCAGTTCTTCCTTGTCGCTGAAATCCAGATTCGTCCAGCCTTTCCGAAGCAGGAAAGCTTGCGGGTCTTCCGCGATTTCGCGCAGCGTCTCGATGTCGCCGCTGTCCTTCGCCTGATTGATGGCGGCGGTCAGCTTGTGATACGTCTCCAGTTTTTCCGGCTCGTTGGCAAAACGGTCGGGATGATACAGCTTCACCAGTTTCTTCCAAAGCTGCGTCAACTCCGCTTCCTGCTCGGCGGTCAGATTTTTCTTTTTGTCCGCCGCTGCCGACAACTCTTCGTAATCCCTGTCCGATTGCGTTTTGGCCTGCTCGAAATTCTTCTCGGCCTGTTTCGCCGCATCAGAATCGCCACGCGTGAGCGAATCCAAAAACTTCCGCCGGTAATCCACCGTGAGCCGCAGCCCGTCGCGCTTTTGATAATGCTCGCGCAACAGCCGGAACAACACGGCTTGCACGGCGTCAACGCGCGATTTCTCTTTTGTGTAATCCGTTTCCAATTCCGCCAGTTGCGCCCGCGCACCAGCCACAAGCTGACGCAATTGCTCCAACTCTGGGCTAACAAAAATAATTGGAGTTGTTTTCATTTCTTCAAATTTTTCTGCGAACGAAATTTACGAACGCGACGTTCACCTTCAGCAATTTCCACAGCGGTCATTCGTGCCGCAACTTGTTTCAAACTCTTCACGGCACTTTCCAGATTTTGTTCCGCAGCCAGTTTGTAGAACTTGTATGCTTCAGGAAAGTCTTGCGGAACGCCTTTGCCATTTTCGCAGCAAACACCCAGATTGTTTTGAGCCTTGGCGTTATTCTGCTCGGCGGCTTTGAGATACCATTTCACCGCTTCTGCGTAATCTTTTTCTACGCCTCGGCCATTCGCATAGCAGAGGCCAAGAATGCGTTGAGACTGGGCGAGATTCTGTTCTGCCGCCTTGCGAAACCAGTTCACGGCTTCCGTGTAATTCTTCTGCACGCCTTCACCATTGTAGTAGCAAAAACCGAGATTGTGTTGAGTGTCAGCGTTTCCTTGTTCAGCCGCTTTACGATACCATTTAACCGCCTCTGTCCAATTCTGCATGATACCAAGCTGCCCAGCTTGATAAAAAGACCCTAGCCAAAACTGTGCTCTCACGTGACCTTTCTCGGCAGCCATGCGAAACCACCTTGCGGCTTCTACAAAATCTTTTGGAACGCTTCTTCCGTCACAATAGCTCTCTCCTTTTTTGCACCAACTTTCCAAGAGAAGACTCTTGTTGGGTGAAAATTCTAACAAGGCTTTTGTCTCCGCCAGCGCAATCATTTCAGCAACCATCCGTGCCAAAACACGCTTCGCGCCGGGCGCGGCTTTCTCAATTGCACTTGCCGGCCTTGTCACCAATGCTGAATTATTCATCGTTTCTTGCGAAAATTATATCGTTGTGCATTGTTTGATTTCATTACGAAGTCTGTCAAAAATCGACGAAAGACTGTGCCCACGAATAATACGAGCTCGTGACAACAGGGCCGATTGACAATATACGACACCAATTAGTTCAGGGGCGGAATAATTTATAGATTCAAGTCCTCCGGCAGGTTTCATGAACAAGGGTATATGCCACATACCGCCACCAGATACGCCGATGTAACTGGTTGGATATTTCTCAACATTCGCTACTAATCCCAATGATAGGTAGTCAAACTCACCAATATGCTCAATCGTCTTGAATTGTGCCGGTGTGAAGAAATGTTGGGCACATAGCTGAAATGACTTTGTGTTTGGCATTCCAATTTTAGTGCCACGTGTAAGCGGTGAACCGCCTACTGCATAGAGTGCGGTGTGAGCAGGTTGAGAATTCAGATCAATGGTCGGCTTCTTTGTTTTGAACGGATAAAAAGACTTTATAGCCGCAATCGTAGCAATATTAGTTGGCGCAAGAAATCTGATGAAAGAGATGTCAGGTATATCAAAACCGTCGGCATCTTTTTCTTCTGTAGGTATAGTAATTCGTTCAAGAGCTTCTTGCGG
>JBEKZT010000143.1:0-5812 GCA_049509595.1 Verrucomicrobiota bacterium | reverse complement strand
ACGGAGGACATTTTCAAAATTGCCGGAACACATCATTTTAACTTTCGACTAATTGATGAAGAAACCATTGGCATTTCCTTGGATGAAACTACAAGTGTAAAAGACTTAATTGTCATCTGGCAGATTTTCAATAATGATAAAGCCGCCAGTTTTTCTATTTCAGATTTGATCGATTGTTCGGAAGATGCAATTAACAACTCACGACACACTTTTCACCGCAAATCTTCATTCCTCGCCCACAAAGTTTTTAATTCGTATCACAGCGAGACCGAGATGCTCCGCTACATTAAGCGGCTCGAATCGCGCGACCTTTCGCTCACGGCTTCGATGATTCCGCTCGGCTCCTGCACGATGAAGCTCAACGCGGCGGCGGAAATGTTTCCGGTGTCATGGCCGGAGTTCGCGAAGATCCATCCGTTCGCGCCGGTCAAGCAGACGCGCGGCTACCAGATTTTATTTCAGCAGCTCGAAGACTGGCTCGCGGAAATCACCGGCTTCGCGGGAATTTCGTTGCAGCCCAACGCCGGTTCGCAGGGCGAATACGCCGGGTTGCTCGTCATCCGCGCGTATCACGAATCGCGCGGTGACACGCATCGCAACGTCTGTCTCATCCCGACTTCCGCGCACGGCACAAATCCGGCGAGCGCGGTCATGGCCGGAATGAAAGTCGTCGCCGTCGCGTGCGACACGAACGGCAACATTGACGTGGCCGATTTGAAATCCAAAGCCGAGGCGCACAAAAGTGATTTGTCGGCGCTGATGATCACCTATCCCAGCACGCACGGCGTGTTCGAGGAAACCATCCGCGAGATTTGCGAAATCATCCACGCGAACGGCGGACAGGTTTACATGGACGGCGCGAACATGAACGCCCAAGTCGGTTTGACTTCGCCGGGTTTTATCGGCGCGGATGTCTGCCATTTGAATCTGCACAAAACGTTTTGCATTCCGCACGGCGGCGGCGGACCGGGCGTCGGGCCGATTGGCGTGGCGGAACATCTCGTGGAATTTTTGCCCGGCCACAACGTCATCAATCTCGGTGGCGAAAATCCAATCGGCGCGGTCGCCGCCGCGCCGTGGGGCAGCGCGAGCATCCTCACGATTTCATGGATGTATATCGCCATGATGGGGCCGGACGGACTTACTGACGCGACTAAATTTGCGATTCTCAATGCGAATTACATCGCCGCGCGCCTGGAAAAATATTTTCCGACGCTTTATCGCAGCAACGGCCTCGTCGCGCACGAATGTATTTTGGATTTGCGTGCGTTCCACAAAACCACCGCCGAAGATGTCGCGAAACGCTTGATGGATTATAGTTTTCACGCGCCGACGCTTTCGTGGCCCGTCGCTGGCACGCTGATGGTGGAACCGACCGAAAGCGAATCGAAATACGAACTCGACCGTTTCTGCGACGCGATGATTTCCATCCACGCGGAAATGACCGCCGTTGAAAACGGTTCTGCCGACGCAAAAAATAATTTGCTCAAAAACGCGCCGCACACAGCGGACCAGATTGCCAGTGACAATTGGAATCGTCCCTACGCGCGCGAAGCGGCGGCGTTTCCGGCGAAGAGTTTGCACGACTACAAATTCTGGCCGCACGTCAGCCGCGTGGACAACGTCTTCGGCGACCGCAACCCCGTTTGTTCGTGCGTGGGGATGGAGAATTATTCGTAAGAACACAAATTATGAGCACATATCATAATACCGCTATCGTGCTCGGTGATTTGAAGGATGCGTTACTTCATTTTGAATATGTCATTCCTATGAATATTTCCGGATTTTGCGCTGGATTTCGTCCAAAGATTGCCAATGCGCGTCCCGTTGTTGAACGGTTCAAAGAATTAAGTAGGGATAGCATCAAGGAACTCGATGCATCTTTCGGACCTGAAAAAATTGTAAAATTATATCCTCCACATTTAGCGAATGACCCACAATTCGAAAACATACGAAACATGTTTGAGGGTGAACTCCTGTCATATATGGTGAAGATTAGCGAAGGACAAGAGGCGTTTGAAAGATACATTCAAGCGCTGGCAAAAATTGTTCAACCAAATCAGCCTGTTGACCCTAAAAAGTTATGCCCGACAATAGAACGACTCCAAATAATGTTCACTTTTATCGTGAGCCGATACCAGTTGAACAATGTGCCGATTGATTGTTCGCATTTTCTCTTGAACGATTCTTCGGACAGTTTTGATAATTGTTTATCAGCGCCGCAGATTCGCGTAATTGACACAACTAAAGTGACAATTCCTCAAATAATGGAGTTCCGAAAAGATAAAGAAGTGATGAGTAAAATGCGAAAATTCCGCTTATCTGCATACGAACAATATAACGGAAAGGATAAAACTTATATTGAAGATGACATTCAGCAACGGCTTGCTGATTACAACGAAACGGTTAAGGCATGTGGATTCGAGACAAAGGTTAAAGCGCTATCGTTTTTGTTTGAGTCTAAAGTTCTCATGGGAACATTCGCGACATCAGCCGTCTCATTATTAATGGGAAGTCCACAACTTGCGGTAGAAGCTTTCGGAGCTGGAACAATTGTCGAATTAGGAAAATTGTCGTTGGAATATGCTAGGAGCAAAAGCGAAATGAGAAAAATAAGCAGAGAAAATCCCATTTCCTATATTGCCGATGCGAAAGAGAAATTGGAAAAGTAATTTTGCTCTGCGTTAAATCCGCGTTCATCGGTGTTCATCCGTGGTTAATTCAGCCTGAATCGCAGCCAATTCCGGGCGCGGTTCGTCGGTGACGTGTTCCATCCGTTCGGCGCGGCGATACCAATAGCGGGCGTTGCCGAGGTCGCCTTCCAGCTTGTGCAGCACGGCGTGAATCCACGCGGCGGTGGCGTCGTCTTCGTATTGCTGGACGACCTCATGCGCGGCGTCCCACTCACCGGCAAGAGCCAGTTCAACCGCTTGAAGCAAATCATCGTTCAGGTTGTTCATGGCTGGTGTTTTGCGCTCTTGTGACAACAGCAAGAAAATTTGTTCGCACTATAGTTTCGCCAATTCTTCCCGCAACATTTTCGCCAGCGGTTGAATGGTCTTGCCGCTGAATTCAAATTTGCAGCCCGCCGCTGAAAACAGTTCCGGCAACGGACGTGAGCCGCCGAGGGCCAACGATTTTTTGTAATCGTTCAACGCCTTCACTTTGTCGCGCCGTGAATTTGCCCACACCTGTAACGCGCCAAGCTCGGCGATGCCGTATTCCACATAGTAAAATGGATGGATAAAAATGTGGAGTTGCCGGTGCCACGAGTGCGCGCGGACTTCCTCGAAGCCAGACCAGTCCACTTCGCCGCCGAAACGATCCATCAATTTCAAATACGCCGCCTTGCGCTCGGCGCGCGTGTGGCCGGCGTGCGTGTAAATCCAGTGCTGGAACGCGTCCACCGTCGCCATCCACGGAAAAAATCCGATGATGTCTTCGAGATGCCGTTTGCGCGCGCGGTTCGCGTCGGCGGTGGAATAAAATTCCTCCAGAAAATCGTTGCCGAGCAATTCCATCGCCATCGAGGCGACTTCGCAAAATTCGATCGGCGCGCTGCGATACGCATACAAATCCTCGTCACGCGTCGCCTGCGCGTGGAACGCGTGGCCGGCCTCGTGCAACAGCGTCTCCACGTCGCGCTGCAAACCGATGGCGTTCATGAAAATAAACGGCACTCGCGCCTCGGAAAGGTTCTGTTGATAACCACCCGGCGCCTTGCCCTTGCGATTGTCGAGGTCGAGCAGCTTCAAATCCTGCATTTGCCGGAAATTTTCCGCGAGTTCGGCGTCGAGGTGATTGAAAATTTTCTGTGTGCGCGAAACCATTTCGCCGACTTCTGCGAAAGGCTTGAAAGGCGGAAGATTCTGCGGGTCAACCGACAAGTCCCATGGACGCAGCTTTTCGACTTTCAACTGGCGTTTGCGTTCATTTTGCATTTCGCGGACGGCGGGGACAATTTCACTTGCGATCGCGTCGTGAAATTGCAGGCAATCTTCCGGCGTGTAATCGAACCGGCATTTCTGGCGGAACGCGTAGTCGCGGTAATTTTCAAAACCCGCGTTCTTGGCGATTTTTGAGCGAAGCTGGATAAGCTGGTCAAAAATTTCCTCGCATTTGTCCGCGTCCTGCAAACGGCGCTGGGCGACAAGTTCCCACGCCTCCTGCCGCAGCGTGCGGTCCGGTTCTTCGAGATAGCGCGCCATTTGCACGAGCGTTTTTTCCTCGCCCCGAAAATTCACCGTCTGCGCGCCGATGAGTTTTTGATACTGCTGCGAGAGTTTGGCCTCCTCGGTTTCGAGCGCGACATTTTCCGGGCGAAACAATTCGACGCGATTTTTCACGTCGCGGTCAAAAACTCGAAAGCGCGCCTTGGGCAATTTTTCACGCGACGGATACACGACGTAAATTTTCTCCAGCGCGAACTGGCGCGGCTTGAGTTGCGGCTCGACGTGCTCGACAAAATGCAGATACGCCTTTTCTGCTTCCGCGTTGTCCGTGTGGCACGTCATGGCGATATAACGACGCGACGCTTCCTCGTCGAGCGCGGCGGTGAGTTCACTCCATTCGAGCAGCCATTTTTCCAATTCGGCGGCGGATTTCGCCGATGCCGCGCGTTTTTCCAATTGATCAAATAGCGGCGCGATTTGGGGCCAGTCGCCAAGGTCAATATTTTGAGGGACGAATGTTCGCGGCTTATATGGCGACAATTTTCCAAACGGCAATAAATTCATGTGTGAAGGATAAATCAACTTTTTGCAGGAGTCGAGGTGATGAGACTTAAGTGGAAATAAAAATCAGAGACTCCGTGCGTCGTCTCCTACTTTTTTCAGAATTTGGTTTTAATCCCGCACGCGCGCACGAGACACCAACGGGTAATGGCTTCAAAAATGGCGAATAAGCCCGCCGCCACAAAAATCAATCCGAGCCACCAATTGTAATCGCCCGCGATGATGATGCCTACGATGAGGCACAATGCACCGATGACACCGCGCGCCATGCGCCCGTGGCGATCAAGATTGGGACGGAAGAAGCGGTTCACATGGGGAATCTAACACGCCGCGAAATTAAAGCCAAGTGAAACTGAATTGAAGGCACTCTCAAGGTGCGATTTTGTCGCTCACCCATTGGCGGGCTTCCATGAAACTGTTCTCCAACGCGTCGTAGGCTTTTTGAGAACCGGCCTTGACGCTGTCCCAAGTAGACTCGGTGGCGCTTTGGGCGTCGGCAAGCTGCTGATGCAACTGCGTTGACTGATCGCGCAACGCTTGAAGCTTTGGCTTGGCTTCAGCCTTGATGGCGTCGCTGGAGTTGTCAATTTTGGCCGAGAGTTTATCCAAATCCTGATCCAGAGCGGCCAACTGGTCCTGCATGGCTTTAACGAATTCATCCTTCTGCGCGAAGGTGTAATCCTTCATGTCCTGTGCGGCCTGAGTCGTTTCAGTTTGAACCTTGTCAATCTGCTGAGAAGTAGATTGTTCCTTGTCGCAACCTACCGCGAACGTGGCGGCGGAAAGGAACGTAATGAGCAGTGTTTTATTTTTCATGGTCAGGAGTATTGCCTGACTATCTTGGGGATGCTATGGGGTGTAACCCTACCGTCCTTTTCAGAGACGCTTCTCGCGCTCATAGAAATTGAACTTAAACCGCGAGGAAACGGGATTGAACTGATAAACTTGTAAGCCAATGGGAATACGGCTATCCTGCCAAAAATGAGTCGCCCCCGTAGCTCAAATGGATAGAGCCGCTACCTGCTAAGTAGCTGAGCCCGGTTCAAGTCCGGGCGGGAGCACCATTCGCTGTTTCTCAT
>JBEKZT010000142.1:0-11268 GCA_049509595.1 Verrucomicrobiota bacterium | reverse complement strand
AAAACTTCAGCGGGAGTTCGACCGGCTATAACCTGCGGTTTCCAGTTTTCCACGGTACGTCGTAACGCGGGCGAACCGCTCGCGGTCGCAGCCAAATCCCACGCTTCAATAATGTTGACGCCTGCGCTGATAAGCGCTTCCAAAGCTGCAGCTAGCCGTGCCAACGCGAGAAAACGTCGCGCTGTTCCTAAAATCGGAATGGGATGAACAAGCGATTCGATTTGTGCGCGCCATTTTTCACCGTGTTTACTTTGCGTGGCATAAATTAAAAGAAACGTGAAAATGTAAAGCGGCGAAAGCACAAGCGCCGCTTTACCGAAAAGCAGGAGCAGGCTTGCATTAAATTGTGACGCGGCAAATGGAAGAACGATTATGAAAACTAACGCTGCGAAATGAACGAGTCCAACGGGATAAATAAGTTGCGAAATCACCTGCTTTGCAATACGGGCGCGATCATTATAATAATCGGCTAGCAAACGAAAGCAGGTATCGAGTCGTCCGCTACGTTCACCGGCTTCGAGCAACGCGATGTCAAACGCGGGAAACCACGCCGCGTATTGCATGGCTTCGGTGAATGTGCTGCCTTTGGCGAGTGGGTCGAGTAGGTTTTGAATTGGTTCGCAAAAAGAACGCGCAGGCGGATTACGTTTAACTTGTTCAAGAGCGCGCACGATGCCGAGTCCGGCTGACGTGAGCTGGCCGAGTTGATGATAGAGTTCGGCACGTTGGGTAAATTGCCGGGGTGTGAAAATAAACGGCATAATGCCGTGCATCAAACTACGACGCGGTCGAGACTGTTTTTAAGGTCGCGCTTGCTGCGCGCGCCGACGATTTGGTCGGCGACCTGCCCGTTATTGAAAAGCAAGAGAGTGGGAATGGCGCGGATGCCGTATTCGGAGGCAATGGTTTGTTGTTCGTCAATGTTTACTTTGCCGATCTTCACCTTGCCTTCGTATTCGTCGGCAAGTTCGTTGAGTAGTGGCGCAATCATTTTGCACGGACCACACCATTCAGCCCAGAAGTCCACGAGCACGGGCGTTTGCGATTGCAGGACTTGCTGAGGAAAATTTTCCTGTGTGAGCGTCACGATTAATGGGGAAGCCATAATAGGTTAAAAAGGAAAATATGGTTGTTCGCGGTCAAATTACTGATTCACCGCGCCATTTAAAATTAACATCATCCAAACGATTGTGCCAATGGCGATCAAACCGGCGACCCCCGCAACAACGGCCAGCATTCGGTCAATTGGACTCAGAGTCGGCACAGCAGAGGGCGCTGCGCGTTGCACTGCGGGAGCCGGACGTTGTTGTTGTGCGACTGGCGCAGCGGTGGCGCGCTGCGCTGCTGGCGCAGCAACAGGCGCGGCGGTTGCGGCGGATGGCGCGCCGGTTGGACCACCGGGCGGCAGCGTTGGCAATTTAATGGTCGGCGCGGCAGACGGTTTCGGCGGCAGCGTGATGCGGACAGTTTCTTTCTTTGGCTGAACTTTGCCGGTTTCTTTTTTCGGCGGGACAGCACCGTCGGGCACGTTCGGTATGTTCGAAGGATTTTCGGCCATAGTATTTTCGGGTCTTAAGATAAATTGCTGCCGCAAGCTGTCAAATTATTATTCAAAAAGAAAATCACCCGACGGAAAACTTCCACCGATTCATTGCGTCTCTTATTAAGCTCACACACTCACTGAACAATATCCCACTTTTTCGGGACAAGACCAGTGCAAATTGAAACACACACATATCAATAGAAAATGTTGATCAAGCTTTTTCCTCAATCAATTCGCGCCGGGCACCGCCAAGCAATTGCTCAATAAAGTTTGTGGAATAAACACCGCGCCGGAAATTGGGGTCCTGCAAAATGGCATGCTGGAATGAGATGTTGGTTTTAATTCCAGTAATCATGTATTCGCTCAATGCGCAACTCATTTTGTCCATCGCTTCGCGCCGGTCTTTGCCGTAAGTGATCAGCTTTCCAATCATCGAATCATATGTTGATGGAATTGTGTAGCCCGCATACGCGTGCGTGTCGACACGCACGCCGCGCCCGCCCGGTTGAAAATACATTTCAATGCGACCGGGACTTGGACGGAAATCGTCAAATGGGTCTTCGGCATTGATGCGACATTCAATCGCGTGGCCTTTGAACTGAATGTCGCCTTGCGAATGATTTAGTGATTCGCCCATCGCTAGTTGAATTTGATAACGCACGAGATCAACTCCGGTGACCTCTTCCGTCACTGGATGCTCAACTTGAATCCGCTTGTTGACTTCGAGGAAATAAAAATTGCCGTGATTATCCACGATGAATTCGACTGTGCCAGCATTTGTATAATGAGCCGCTTCCGCGATTTTGACTGCGGCCTTGCCTATTTTTTCACGCAACTTTCGGAATTTATTTTCAATTAGCGGCGAGGGGGTTTCCTCAATTACCTTTTGATTACGACGTTGAATGGAACAATCGCGTTCGCCCAAATGAATGATGTGCCCTTTTTGGTCACCGAGAATTTGGATTTCGATGTGATGCGGGTTTTCGATAAATTTTTCGATGTAGACGCCCGAATTACCAAACGCCTTTTCTGCTTCCGTCCGCGCGGTATGATAACCTTTTACCAGCGAAATGTCGTTGTGCGCGACACGCATTCCACGTCCGCCACCGCCAGCCACCGCTTTAATCATCACCGGATAGCCAATACGTTTGGCTATGGCTAAAGCGTCTTGTTCCTTTTCAACAATGCCATCGGATCCGGGCGGCACAGCCACGCCAACCTTTTTGGCGAGTGTACGACTCACCGCTTTATCGGCCAGCGCCTGCATCGTGCGCGGATTCGGGCCAATGAAACGAATGTTACAACTTTCGCAAACCTCAGCGAAATGGGCGTTTTCAGCAAGAAAGCCGTAACCGGGATGAATGGCATCTACGTCCGCGATTTCTGCAGCACTGATGATCCGGTCAATACGCAGGTAACTTTCAGACGCAGCAGCGGAACCAATGCAAATCGCCTCGTCCGCCAACTGCACGTGCATGGAATTTGCATCCGCTTCCGAATAAACGGCCACCGTGCGGACATTCAACTCTTTGCAAGCACGAATAATCCGGACAGCAATTTCTCCACGATTGGCAACAAGAACTTTTTCAAACATGAGCTTTCAGAGATACGAACAGGATTCCAATTGTATCATACCGGCCGGACTTTGAAGAATGGCTGGCCAAATTCAACCGGCTTGGCGTTTTCAACTAAAATTTGGGTAATGACACCTTTGACTTCAGCTTTGATTTCGTTCATAACTTTCATTGCTTCAATGATGCAAACGACTGTCTCAGGACTGACTTCGGTGCCGACTTCGACATAGTTTGCCGATTCCGGCGAAGGTGCGCGGTAAAAAGTTCCAATCATGGGCGATTTGATTTCAATTTCGCCAGTACTTGCAATTTGAGAAGTAGCCGTTGATGGTGATGAAACAATCATCGTTGGCTGAGATGGCATGACAGGTGCAGAAATGGGCTCTTCATTTGGTATTGCAGGTATCCCGTTTAGCCCACGCTTTAACCTGATTTTAGAATCCTGCCGCTCCAACTCGAACTCCGTGATGGAGTTCTTCTTCATCAGGTCAATTATGGCTTTAATATCTTTGAGATCCACAGTTCGATTTCGTTAAAGGTTTTGTTTAATCATTAAAAACAAAAAAGCAGCAGTCGAAATGACCCTGCTCAGTCTTTATTGAACTAAGAAGATCTTATTCGCAAATAATCAATGCGTCAAGTATCAAAGTAACAGGTAAAAAAACAAAATATAAAGCTATTTTCCAATTTCGTTAACGTCAATGGAAGCTTCCAGTGCCAAAATATATGAGTTTTTCCCAAAACCTGTGATTTGTCCACGGCAGACTGAGGCAATCAATGATTTTTGCCTAAATTCTTCTCTAGCGTAAATGTTAGAAAGATGAATTTCAATCGTGGGAACGCCCACAGCAGCAATTGCGTCCCGTAATGCGATACTCGTGTGAGTATAGGCCGCAGCATTGATTACAATCGAATTAAATTTGCCTTTGGCTTGCTGAATCCATTCGACGAGCTCTCCCTCTACATTGGATTGCCGGAAATCGATCTCTACTCCCAATTTCGCAGCGCGTTCGCGCACATTTTTCTCAATGCCTGCCAATGTATCGCGGCCATAAATTTCAGTTTCACGTTGGCCCAATAAATTCAAATTCGGGCCGTTTAGAAAAAGAATTTTCATCTGTTCATGTCAAGATTAGCGTGTGCGAAGTTCCTTGTCGAATGCATTTCCCAATTGACTCAAAAGCCATCCCAAAAGGCCAAAAGCCGTCCAAGCCAGCGCCGGAATGTAAAGTCCGAATTCAAACAGTTCCTGCAAACTCCAACCCAACAATCCCAGCCAAATGGCAAATATTTCCGTATTTCGATTTGCCACAAGTTTCCGCCAACTCCAAATTAAAGCCCCCGCGATAAAAATTAAATAAGCGGTGAACCCAGGCAATCCTGAATCTGAAGCCTGTTCCAGATAATCATTGTGAGTCATACGGGCCATTTCTGCTTCCGGTCGTTTTATTTTTGAATAGATGACGCCAAAGGTCCCGGGTCCACTGCCAAGCAATGGCGTGCTTTCAACAGTTTGAAAAGCTGCGCGCCAACAATCAACTCGGGCGCCGACGCTTGTGGCACCTTTTTCAAAATAAGTTGAATACTTTGCCGCGAAGCCGATTATTCCAATAACCAGCACTGCGGTGATTAAAACAATTTTCAGCCGTCGCTGAAAAGCTAATCGCGCTAAAGAGATAAAGCCCAAAAGCAGCATCAACAACCAGCCACCCTTTGAGCCTGACCAACACAAACAAGCCAAAGCTGCCGCGCCGATAATTCCGGCGACAATTCGGTTGATCGCGACAGACCAATTGTTACTACCTTTCCAAAATACGGTGAGTGCCGGTGGCAGCAAGAGCAGCAAACCTTCGGCTAATGTGTTTGGATAAAACAGTGTTGAAAAAATTCGGTCGCTCGACATTTTTTTCAGATATTCGGGCGGCACGGTTTTCAATTGCGGATAAATGTAAGTGAAAAAATATTGGCGTGATTCAGCCAGTCCGCCGAAGCGTTGTTGAAATCCAGCCCCCAGCACCACGATGAATGCACCCAATAATCCTAACCAAAAAGGCCGATGCTCCTTTGCGCGCCCCAATGCGAAGTAACCTAGATAAAAGCACATTACGCACGTGATAAATTGCACAAGCGTCACCCGCGTTAGTTGCGTGTCAACCGTCGTTGTCGCGGAGATAAATTCCCAGCCAAGCCAGATAAGCGGCAACACCAGCAGCCATTTTGGCGCGTTTACGTTTATTTTCCAATCCGTGATTAGTAAACCGATAATTGCAACTGGCACCAGCAGCCAATAGCCGATGGCCAGCGGCCAAGAACTGATTGTCCACTCATAAACATTTTGCGGCGGCGTGATGAGTTTTTCCAAAATCACGGGGTTCCCGAATTTTAGCAGCGACAATCCGAGAAATGCGCCAAACAGTGCTGAAAATGTTCTTATCGCGGCATCGCTGTTCCGCCAACGCGTGAAAGTGTTTTTCATCAATTCACATCAGCAATTTTTGCAACCGGATGGTGCAGTAACTTCCGGGGTGGTTGATTTTTTCCGACAGGACTTGAACCTGTACGATGTTACTCACTAGAACCTGAATCTAGCGCGTCTGCCAATTCCGCCACGCGGGCTACCTTATTAACAACGACTTATGACTAATCTAGCATTCCGGTGAAAGGAAAAGCACGGTTGGCCAAAGCAAAATTGTTAGTCCAATGCAACATCGCCAGGCAACATACAGGAAAGTCTTGGATAAACGCAAGCGCCCGATTCGCGGATTGTGGGAGCGCAACGGACGTTATTACGCCCAACTCACCGTCGAGGATCAAACCACCGGCATCAAGCAGGTCAGACGGGTGCCGATGGAGGGTGTCACCACCGAAGCACAGGCGGTTGCCAAACTTCAAGAATTTTTAGCGCAGAGACGCAAAGGTTCATTGCCCGTGCTCAAGCGCACACCGTTGTTTGCGGATTATACGAAACAATATTTCGATTATTACGAAAAGGTCAAAGACGCCAAACGGGAAAGCACCATCTACACCGAGCGCATCATTATCAATCATTGGATCAAACACTTGGGCCATGTCCGTCTGGATCGCATCACGCGGGCGCTGGTCAACAGCTACATCGCCAAGCGGCAAGGACAGGGGCGCAATGCGCGGACGGTAAATCTTGGCGTGACCGTGTTGCGAAATGTTTTGCGGCGGGCGATTGATGACGCTTGGATCAAGCGTCTCCCTACAGAAAATTTGCGACCGCTCAAATGGACACCACGCAAGCGGGAACTTTTCAGCGCTGGCCAAATTGAGGAACTTTGCAAGGCTGCAAAAAAGGTCTCGAAAAACGGGAGGGAGTTTATTGATTACATTCGCTTGCTTGCTTACAGCGGAGCGCGCATGGCAGAAACGTTGCGGTTAAAATGGTCGGACGTGGATTGGGAGCGCAAGCAAATGACCATCGGCTCGGACGGCCTAAGCAAAAATCGCAAGGCGCGAGTAGTGGACTTCAACGCAAAACTGGAAGCGCATCTGGAAGACATGCAATCCCGACGCGCTCCCGACACGGAATGGCTTTTCCCTTCACCGCAACGGGGCGACATTGACCGGCCATCCAAAACGTTTCGCGAAACTTTATTGCGGGCACGCACGACGGCAAAAATGCCGAAGTTTTGGCACGCAGCGTGTCAACTCCTTGAAGTGGTTGGCCAAGGACTTCCTTGTTTTAAAAAAGAATCGCATTAAGCGCCTGATTTTGGCTGCTGGCAGACAAGTCACGATGGCGAGCCAAGCCGGTCAGGAAGTGTTCCAATTTTTGCTCGCTGGAAAGCATAGCGGGCATGGCATCCAGAGCGGTTACATAATGGCGTAGCCAATAGACATAAGTGGCTTCAGTGGCGAGGGCTTTGTGCTGGCGGCGCAGGACATTTGAGGTTACGCAGTCGTTCGATAGCAAATTGCAGATTCATAATAACTGGAAGTCTGACAGACCAGATTGGACAAAAGTTGTCCAAGCAACAAAATTGAATCAACGAACCGGCAGTCGCTGATCCAAGAAAGGTTTATTGATTATGAAATACTTGCGCATTCTGCCTTTGGAATTTAGGGTGAATTGAATCAACGAACCGACGGTTGTTGAATAATAGTTAGGCGTATTGAGCGACCGTAAGATTTACCAATGCAAGTCACCATCGGAAAAATACTGAGCCTCTTGGTTGCGATAGGCTATGCCGTTTTAGCTGTCAAAGCCGGCGGTATGGATGGCTTGAAGTGTTCCGCATCACTTTTGCTTCCACTGGCGCTCATCTGGTTCCCCGAAGATATTGGAAGCCTCACCGGATATTATAAGTCTGGATATGTCAACGTGCAGACACCAGACATCATTGTTTCCTTCATCGGTTGGTTTATTCTGGTTGGCCTGCCCATTATATTGTTTTGTGTCAAACGTTACGCCTAACAAGTCGCCGGAGCCGACGCCGATTGCGGTTTCAGTTCCGCATTCGCGGTTGACAGTTTCGGCGGCGTGGCTCAGCTTTTTTCGTTAGGCCGCTTTGTACCATGCCAACTTTTGCCCAAAACGCAAGCTGTAGAAAAATTTGTGGGTTGACAGGCGTGAAGCGACCATTTCAATCCGGATTTATCCATCACCTGTTTCATACCGCCAGTCTTCTGCTGCTCTTGAATATATGCGGTGCGTTGCCAGCTTGTGCGGAATCGCGGGAGGATCAGATTGCCGCGTTGCAAAAAGAAAAAAACGAAGCAATTTTCAAAGTCGAAGATATCGTTAACCAGCCCGTGACCCACTTGAAACGCACGCCCGACATGGTCGTGAAGAATTTCACCGATTGGGGCAAATACGACGTCGTCACGCCAGACTTTGACAATGTGGATATCCGGGCCACGCAGCAGCAGATGTTTGACGGCTATCAATATGTGACCTGCGACCTGAATCCAGGCGAAGTATTTATCGGGAACGAACTGGAATTCAACGAGCTGACCAAATATTTTTACAATGACTTTATGGTGCCGAAAAAAAAGCTGACCGAGGCGGAGATGTTAGAGATTAATCGGCTTTGCCGCATAATAGGACGTTGCAACCGGCAACTGGACGAATTGCAAAATCCGGAACCGCCTCTGGCGAGAATCAGCCAGATAATTACCGAGCATAAAGCGATCGTCATTACACTCGTGACTGTGCTGTTTCTGGCCCTTTGTTTTATGCGAAGAAGGCAGGCACAGAAAATGGAAAATTAACCGGATGGTTTGGCAAATAGAACACCCGTGCCTAATTGAAGAACTCCAATCCGCCGTTCCAATGGCTTCCCAATGTTTCTCAAAATGCTAATCGTTTTACTCATTTCAAAAATGCCAGAAAGTCAAAACCCGTATTTTTTGTAATCATAATCGCCGCCGCCAATCCAAATATAAAAAGCTTTGTTTGCGTACGGATTAAAACGCTCACCGCTATCTTTTACAAATTCAGTTAGCGAAGTAAAACCAACTGTTTCAAAATCAAAATCGAATGAGCTTCCGTTTTAACGCACGAGCTATCCATATCCCAACGCTGTCCAGGTTAACCGAGTTAAAAAGCGACTGCATCTGGCTTTGCAAACATTTTATTCGACAGGTTTGATTCCAGGCAACGCCGTCCCATTTAATTTGGATTATAATTTAGTCCACTTAGCCGTTTTGACCGATTCCGCTACCGCCGCCAATACACGCTGATTTTTCAAACCGTCTTCAAATGTCG
Organism: Verrucomicrobiota bacterium; assembly: GCA_049509595.1. Classification (GTDB taxonomy): domain Bacteria; phylum Verrucomicrobiota; class Verrucomicrobiia; order Limisphaerales; family UBA11358; genus UBA11358. Next base: position 2,420 of record JBEKZT010000142.1, on the reverse strand, counting down.
GCTGCGCCGGTTTTCCCTCAGCACATGCGTTCACGAAATCGGCAACGGTGTGAACAAAAGTATGCTCGTAGCCGATGATGTGCCCCGGCGGCCACCAGTTACCGACGTAAGGCTGAACGTCGCTGCCTTGTGTCACAATGATGTCTCGGAACCCCTGCCGGTCTTTTGGATCGTCGCCGTTGAAAAAATTCAGTCGGTTCATGTCCTCGAAATCGAAATACAGCGAGCCTTTGCCGCCGTTGATTTCAATTTCAATGTGATTTTTTCGCCCGAGTGCAAAACGCGTCGCTTCGAGGTTTGCCAGCACTCCGTTTTCCATTTTTCCGATGAGCATCGAAACGTCATCCACGGTGACCTTGCCCATCTTTGGAGTTTTTGTAAATGAATTTGCCAACGGTCGTTCCGAAATAAAAGTATGCAGCAATCCGCAAACCTGCTCGAATTCGCCGACAAGATAGCGCCCGAGGTCAATGATATGCGCGTTGATGTCGCCGTTCGCGCCGCTGCCACTAGTTTCCTTTTCCAGTCGCCAGTTTAATGGAAATGACGGGTCCGTCAGCCAGTCTTGCGCGTAACGTGCGCGATAATGGAAAATTTTTCCAAGCGCGCCTCCGTCAATCATTTTCTTCGCCAGCGCAATCGCCGGAATGCGCCGGTAATTGTGGCAAATCATATGGACGACCTTTGCCTTTTGCGCGGCGGCGAGCATCGCTTCGGCCTCTTTCACATTCATCGCGAGGGGCTTTTCGCACAAAATATGTTTGCCGTTTTTCGCGGCGGCGATGGCGATTTCCGCGTGCAAATGATTCGGCACGCTGATGTCCACAATGTCAATCAAAGGCGACTCGACCACTTCCCGCCAGTCCGTCGCTGCGTATTGCCAGCCGAATTGCGCACGCGCGGATTGCACGCCTACGGTATTGCGTCCGCAAATCGTATGCCTCTCAATGTTGGCCTTGAGATTGAAGAAGCGCGGTGCCTGACGCCAGGCGTTCGAATGCGCCTTGCCCATGAAACGGTGTCCGATCAGTCCGACGCGAAAAGTTCTCGCCATAAAAGTTGGGGTTGAACTGGATTCGTGTGCCTTTATAGTGAGTCCAGACAATCAAGTCAACCAAATGCCTTTTACAACCGCAGAAATCGCAAAACTTATCGGCGGTGAAGTCGTTGGCGACGCGAAAGCCGTATTGAAAAACTTTGCGCCCGCCGAAAATGCCAGAACCGGCGACCTGACTTTCGCCGAGAATGAAACTTATTTTGTCCGTGCCGAAAAAAGCGCCGCCACCGCCGTCATTGCCGAAAAACGCTTTTCCTCTTCAAAAAAAATTCTGATTCGCGTCGCCCATCCGCGGATCGCCTTTGCGAAAGCACTCGCACTCTTTTTTCCGGAAAAAAAAATCGCCGCCGGAATCCATCCAACAGCAGTCATTGCGCCGGGCGCAAAAATTTCCGCGACCGCGCGCATCGGACCTCACTGTGTCGTCGGCGAGCGCGTGAAAATCGGCGCGCGTTCCGTTTTACAGGCCGGAAATTTTGTCGGCGACGGTTGCAAACTCGGTGACGACGTGAATTTATTTCCGAACGTCACCCTTTACGCTCACACGGAAATTGGAAATCGCGTCCGCATCCACGCCAATTCAGTGATTGGTTCAGACGGTTTCGGTTACGTTCAAGACGGCGGCATTCACCGCAAAGTTCAACAGATTGGCAATGTTTTAATCGGCGACGACGTGGAAATCGGCGCGGGCGTGACGATTGATCGCGGCGCGCTCGGTTCGACGGTCATCCGCGCAGGCACGAAAATTGACAACCTTGTCCATATCGCGCACAACGTGGAAATCGGCGAACATTCCCTGCTGTGCGGGCAGGTCGGAATTGCCGGCAGCGCGAAACTGGGAAACTACGTCGTGATTGCCGGGCAGGCCGGTATCGCCGGACATTTGAAGATTGGCAATCAAGTGATGATCACCTCCAAATCCGGCGTGATGAACGACATTCCCGATGGCGAAAAATGGTTCGGCTATCCCGCGCAACCGGACAAGGAAACCAAACGCCAGATCATCGCCCAGCGGCAATTGCCCGAACTGCTCAAGCGCGTCGCCGAATTGGAAAAACAACTTGGCGTGAGATCAAAATCAAAACAGCGCGCGAAATAATTTTTATTTCGGCTTCAACTGCGGGAACAAAATCACGTCGCGGATGCTTTCCTGGCCGAGCAGCATCATGCACAAACGGTCAATGCCCATGCCCATGCCGCCGGCGGGCGGCATGCCGTGTTCGAGCGCGACGAGAAAATCCTCGTCCAGCTTTTGCTGTTCGCCGCCGGCCTGATGTTCGAGGCGTTCGCGCTGCTCGATGGGATCGTTCTGCTCGGTGTAGGCGGGCGCGATTTCCTGGCCGTTGATGCAGCACTCGAAGAC
>JBEKZT010000141.1:0-5857 GCA_049509595.1 Verrucomicrobiota bacterium | reverse complement strand
ATCGTGTGGGAGATGATGTAGAAATCCATCATAATGAAGAACGTAATCGTGACCAAGTTCGCGCGACTTTTCATTTCCTGCGTCAGCAAATTGAAAAAGGTGACAACACACCAAACTGGTGTCTCGCAGATTTTATTGCTCCAAAAGATTTGCCGGATTTCATCGGTGGTTTCGCGGTCACGAGTGGTCACGGCCTAAAGGAACTCGTCGAGAAGTTCAAAGCCGACCACGACGATTACAACGCGATCATGGCCGAAGCGCTGGCCGACAGACTCGCTGAGGCGTTTGCGGAATTTTTGCACAAGCGCGCACGCGAAGAATGGGGCTTTGGCAAAGTTGAAAATTTGAAACCCGAAGATTTAATCGAGGAAAAATATCGCGGCATCCGTCCGGCGGCGGGTTATCCGGCCTGCCCCGACCATACGGAAAAAGGAATCCTCTGGAACCTGCTCGATGTTGAAAAAAATGCGGGCATCAAGCTGACGGAAAGTTTTGCGATGTGGCCCGGCAGTTCAGTGAGCGGACTTTACTTTGCGCATCCGGATTCAAAATATTTTGCCGTCGGCAAACTCGGCCGCGACCAGTTACTGGATTATCATTTGCGCAAAGGCATGACGTTGCAGGAAGTTGAACGCTGGCTGGGACCGTGGTTAAATTACGATCCAAAATTCGTGTCAGCGGATTCATCCGTTTGCGCCTGTGGCTCACGGCATTGACAGGCAATAAAAATTGCTCGACGGTCAACCCTTTTCAATTTAGAAGTGCATCATAATTTTGGAGAGAAGAAATTATGGCAACGCAAGTTCCAGTCGTGAAAATGGTGCCGGTGGACGCGGATTTGTTTGAAGCCATCGGTTATACGTCCGGCAACCGGTTGCTATACATCAAGTTTCGGAACGCGACGACGCTCAGTTTCAACAATGTGCCGGGCTTTCGTTATGAAGGTTTGCTGGCGGCACCGCGCAAAGACGCCTATTACAACACGTTCATCAAGAACTTTTTCATTTCCAAACCCGCCGAGTTGCCGCCGCAAACTTAATCGTGACTTGTGTTTCTCGCGGCGAGGCTTAAATTTGAGCCATGAAGAACGAAGTCGTGCCGGTTCAAATCCGAGGCATTCTTCCGCATAACAGCAGTTGCGCGTTGTTTGTCGGCAATGACCAGAAAGTTTTCGTCATCCAGGTCGAACCGCAAATGGGCACGGTCATCGGGATGTTTCTACGTGACACGCCGAAGGAGCGACCACTCACGCACGACCTCATCAACCGCGTTTTTCAGGGCTTTGGCATCAATGTTGAAAGAGTTATCATCACTGACCTGAAAAATTCCACCTATTTCGCACGATTGATTTTACAACAGCAAAACGAAGTTGCGCGGAAAATTGTCGAGGTTGACGCGCGACCGAGCGATTGCCTTGCCATCGCTGCCGCGCAGAAAAAACCAATTTTCGTCGCCGCGACATTGTTTGAACAAGTCGAGGACATGAGCGAAGTGTTGAACAAGATCAACGAAACCGGCAGTGAAACCGCCGAATAAAAATGCCCGCACCCGCCAAGTCTGCTTCATCACTTGCACTCATTTGCGGCGACGATGAATTTGCCGTCAAAAAACGCGCGAAGGAAATTTACCAAACGTGGTGCGACGAACTCGGCGGCATGGACCACGAAATCATTGACGCGTCGGTTTCTAATAGCGGCGACGCACTGAACGCGATTTCAAAACTTCGCGAAGCTCTTCAAACGCTGCCGTTTTTTGGTTCGGGCAAAGTTGTCTGGCTGCGCGATTGTAATTTTCTCGGCGATGAACGCACGGCTTCCGCGCAAGCCGTCATGGAAATTTTGAACGAACTTGCCAACGAGCTAAAAAATTTCAAATGGCAAAACGTGCGACTGCTCATCAGCGCAGGTAAAGTGGACAAGCGTAAAACTTTTTTCAAAACGCTCGACAAAATTGGGTCGGTTGAACATTTCGCGGGTCTTTCGGCGGATGACAAGGACTGGGCAAATCGCGCGGAGGTTGAAACGCGTTCATCCATTCGCGCAAGGCAAAAGGAAATTTCCGAAGAAGCGCTGGCTGAATTAGTCAATCGCATTGGTCCAAATCCGCGCCTGCTTGAAAGTGAAATTGAAAAACTATGCTTGTTTGTTGGCAATCGAAAGCAGGTTGAAGCTGATGATGTTAATGCCATTTGCATTCGAAACAAAACGGCGCGTGCGTTCGCTCTGGGCGACGCTCTGGGCGACCGCGATGTGCCGCTTTTGCTGCGGCGGCTGGATGAAGAATTGTGGGAAGTGAAATCTGATTCGCAAAAATCGGAAATCGGTTTGCTTTATGGTTTGATTGGAAAAGTGCGCGCGATGTTGTTTCTCAAGGAAATGTTGCGCGAAGGCTGGGTCAAACCGGAAATGGATTACACCCGTTTTAAGGCGCAACTCGAGCGTGTTCCCGCTGATAAATTCCCAGCGGACAGACGGTTCAATCCGCTGGCGTTGAATCCGTATGTACTTTACAAAGCGCTGCCGCAAGTAAAACGCTACACAGAAGCCGAACTGGTACGCGCAATGGATTTACTGCTGCAATGCAACCGGCGGCTGGTCTCCAGCGGGCTTGACGACGCGCTGGTTTTGCAACAAACGCTGGTACAAATTGTCGCGCCGGAACGCAAAGCGGCTTGACCAATTAAAAATTTTTATTTTATCTGGAAAAAATGACCATGCAGTCAGCAAAAATGTCCGTGTTTGTGAGCAAGGAATTTGCCTGCGTTAAAATCACAGGACGCGCTAACTTCACGTTCGGCCCGGATTTTAAAACGTTGCTGGATGAATTAAGCCAGAAAGGTTATAAGCGTTTCATCATTGATTTGTCGGAATGTGTGCTGATGGACAGCACCTTTCTGGGGGTGTTAGCCGGATTTGGATTAAAAATAAGCACCGACGCTGCGACGAACGGCGGCGGGGTAGAACTATTAAACTCCAGCACGCGGGTCGCGGAATTGCTCGAAAATCTCGGTGTATTACATCTTTTCAAAATCACCACCGGCGCGCTGGAATTGCCGCCGGACATTGAAACTATGTGCACGCCTGATTCCCTCAATCCGACCCACGAGCAAATCACGCGCACATGCCTCGAGGCTCATAAGACGCTGATGGCCGTTAATCCTGACAATATTGCCCGTTTTAAGGATGTGACAAAGTTTTTGGCTGAGGATTTAAAAAATATCGAAAAACGGCAATAGCTTGACAATTGGTGGCAGCGGGCTTTGTTTGTGGCATGAAATTGAATTGGCAGCTCCCAGCATTTTTGGTAATTGCCGCACTGCTATCTTCACGGCTGAGGAGTAACGCACAATCCCAGGACACGGTAACCAATGCCCTGCCGACACTCGCGGAATTGATGACCACGAACGATGTTGTCACCAACACCGTCGACATTGTACTTGTGAAAATTTCATCCGGCTTTTGGGCAGGAAAATACATAGTGACCCAAAACGCCTATGAAAAAGTCATGGACAACAATCCCAGTGCTTTCAAAGGCGGAGATAATCCGGTGGATTCCGTCAGTTGGAATGACGCGACGGCATTTTGCTCAAAACTTACCGAGAAAGAAAAGAGCCTGCGCCAATTGCCGGTCGGCTACAGCTATTCGCTGCCGACAGAAGAACAATGGGAATCGCTCGTCAGCGATGCTTCGCTGGACGATGCCGTCATGAGTTTAAATGGAAACATTCGCTCCTCGACCGCGCCGGTGGGCAGTTTAAAGCCGAACAGCCTCGGCCTTTACGACACGCGCGGCAATGTCATGGAATGGTGCCTTGATTCACATGATCCGGCGTATCGTGTTTTGCGCGGCGGTTCATGGAATACGTCTGTTGAACCTAACTCACGCATTGCTTTTCGATGGTATGCGAAACCGGACGACTCGACAAACACCTTTGGTTTCCGCGTCGTTCTCGAGCAAGACCAATAAAACTTTTCAAGCTGCCGCAGGTGCAGGCGTGCCAAGGCCCGGCAATTGCGGCGGCACCGGTTTTGGGGGAGTTTCCGGCAACGGCGTTCCGGCAGGCGCGCTCAAAATAATTTCACTTTTCGGCTTTGGCGGTGGCGGAGTGAACTTGCCGGTCTTGACAATTTCTTCGACTTGCGAGCCGTCCAGCGTTTCATGTTCGAGCAATGAACTGGCAATCAATTCCAGTTTTTCGCGATTGTTGAAAACAATTTCGCGCGCGGTGTTGTAACCTTCATCGCAAAAGCGTTTGATCTCCTCGTCAATTTCGCGCGCGGTGTTTTCGCTGTAGACTTTTGTGCGCTGCATTTCACGGCCAAGAAAAACAAATTCGTCGTCGCTGCCGTATTGCACCATGCCGAGTTTGTCGCTCATACCGAATTGACAAACCATCGCGCGCGCCAGATTCGTCGCCTGCTGAATGTCCATCGCCGCGCCAGTCGAAATGTCGCCGGAAATAATTTCCTCGGCGATGCGTCCAGCCATCGTGACGGCAATCATGTCGAGCATTTCCTTGCGGCGGCGGCTCCAAACGTCGTTTTCCGGCAATTGCATCGTCGAGCCAAGCGATTGGCCGCGCGGAATAATCGTCACCTTGTGCAGCGGATGCGTGTGATTGAGCATGACGCTGACGAGTGCATGGCCCGCTTCGTGCCACGCCGTAAATTTCTTCTCCTCGTCGGTCATCGCAAGACTGCGGCGTTCGCGTCCCCAGCGGACTTTGTCGCGCGCCTCTTCCAATTCCTCCATGCCGATGGCCTTTTTATTCGTCCGCGCGGCGAGCAACGCCGCTTCGTTCAATACATTTGCCAGTTCTGCGCCGGAATAACCCGGCGTGCCGCGCGCAATAATGGACAAATCCGCCTCCGGCGCGAGCTTCACGTTTTTGGCGTGAACCTTCAAAATCGCTTCCCGTCCGCGCACGTCCGGCAAACTCACCACAATCTGCCGGTCAAAGCGGCCAGGACGCAATAGCGCCGGGTCAAGCACATCCGGACGATTCGTCGCGGCAATGATGATAATTCCCTCCTGCGTGTCGAAACCGTCCATCTCGACCAGCAAAGCGTTAAGCGTTTGTTCACGTTCGTCGTTGCCACCACCCAGGCCATGACCGCGCGAACGGCCAACTGCGTCAATTTCATCAATGAAAATGAGGCATGGCACGTTTTTGCGCGCCTGCTCGAACATATCGCGCACGCGGCTAGCGCCGACGCCGACAAACATCTCCACAAAGTCCGAACCGCTGATGCTGAAAAAACTCGCATCGGCTTCACCGGCGATGGCCTTGGCCAAAAGCGTTTTGCCCGTGCCGGGCGGCCCGACCATCAAAACGCCTTTGGGAATTCGTCCGCCGAGGCGTTGAAATTTTTTCGGGTCCTTCAAAAATTCGACGAGCTCGGAAACTTCCTCAATGGCTTCTTCAACGCCCGCCACGTCTTTGAACGTGGTTTTGTTTCGCTCTTTGGCGAGCATCCGGGCTTTGCTCCGGCCAAAACTCAGCGCGCCTTTGCCGGCGAGTTTGATTTGCCGGATGAAGAAAAACCAAAACAGCACGCCGATGCCGAGGAAAAATAAAAGCTCCATTCCCATGCTGTAAAGCAACGCGTTTGGCTGGCTCACGGAAATTTTATCCGAGGTGAGCAGTTCATCCTCCATCTTTGAAGTGATCAGCGCATTTTTGACAAGAAACGGCACCTCGATTTTGGGATTAAGCAAATTCCCATCCTTGTCCGTTTTGTAATACGTTCCTTCGATTTGCGTGAGCGGAAGCGTCTGCTGATTGTAATCAATCGTCGCGTGCGCAATCAGGTTTGTGTGAAATTTTTGGAGAAAATCATACTGTGAAAGCACTTCG
>JBEKZT010000140.1:0-6727 GCA_049509595.1 Verrucomicrobiota bacterium | reverse complement strand
GAATCAGCGCTTGCATGAAAATTTAATTTCGCAGTCGTTGAGTCAATTATGATTCTGGTTTTGGACAATTACGATTCGTTCACCTATAACCTCGTGCAATATCTTGGCGAGCTGGGCGCGGATTTGCAGGTGAAGCGCAACGACGAGGTTTCCATCGAACAGATTCGCGCGCTCAAACCGGAACGCATCCTCGTCTCGCCCGGCCCCTGTTCGCCGCGTGAATCCGGTTTGTCCAACGAAGTCATCCGCACGTTTGCGGGCGAAGGAATCCCGATTTTAGGCGTGTGCCTCGGACATCAATGCATCGGACACACGTTCGGCGCGGAAGTGGTCGTGAATTACCGGATGATGCATGGAAAAACCTCGCCCATTAAGCACAACGGAAAGGATTTGTTTGCGGGAATGCCGAATCCGTTTCTGGCGACGCGTTATCATTCGCTCGTCATCAAGCGCGACACGATGCCGGACGTTCTGGAAATTACCGCCGAAACCGACGAAGGCGAAATCATGGGCGTGCGCCACAAGACGCTGCCGATCTGGGGCGTGCAATTTCATCCTGAAAGTATTCTTACGGAAAATGGCCGGACAATTATCAAAAACTTTTTGAAACTGAAATAATCATGCAAGTCCATTTGCTTAAATCAAAAATTCATCGCGCCACTGTCACCGGCGGCGACGTAAATTACGAAGGCAGCCTCACCATCGCCGGTGACCTTATGGACAAGGTGGGTTTGCAGGAATACGAAAAAATTCTTTGCGGCAACATGGCCAACGGCAACCGTTTTGAAACTTACGTCATTCGCGGCAAACGTGGTTCCGGTGATATCATCCTCAACGGTGCCGTCGCGCATCTCGGAAAAAAAGGCGACCGAGCGTCATCGTCCTCGGCAAGGGCAACAAAATTGTCAACACGCGCGGAATTTGATTTCGGAAACAAAAACGCGCCGAATGGGAAGTCGAACTTCGACCATCGGCGCGTTTTGCTTTAATTATTTTATTGAACGGCAATGGTGGCCGTCCGCAAGGACTAGAAATTCTTCGCGACTTCCGCCCAGTTCACCACGTTCCAGAACGCTTTCAGATAATCCGCGCGCTTGTTCTGATACTTCAAATAATACGCGTGTTCCCAAACGTCCACGCCGAGAATGACTTTGCCTTCGACGCCGGAGACGGATTTGCCCATGAGCGGATTGTCCTGGTTCGGCGTCGAGACGATCTCCAGTTTGCCGCCGTTCGTGACGAGCCACGCCCAGCCGCTGCCGAAACGTCCGATGCCCGCCGCCTCGAACTTCGCCTGAAAATCCGCGAACGACCCGAACGCGCCGTTGATCGCGTCGGCGAGCTTGCCCGTCGGCGCGCCGCCGGCCTTCGGGCCGAGAATGCGCCAGAAGAACGAATGGTTCCAATGGCCACCGCCGTTGTTGCGCACCGGGCCGCGGATGGCGTCGGGCACGGAAGCGAGATCGCCGATGAGCGCTTCGAGCGACTTGCCTTCGAGCGCGGCGTTGCCGGCGATGGCCTTGTTGAGATTGGCGACATAGGCCGCGTGATGCTTGTCGTGATGGATCTCCATCGTCAACGCGTCAAAGTGGGGTTCGAGCGCGGCTTTGTCGTAGGGCAGCGGTGGCAGTTCAAATGGCATAATTTTTCTTTCGTTAAGGTTTAACAGTTAAAATTGCTGGACGCAAATTGCGCCAACCGCGGACAAAATGCAAGTGCGGACAACCGATGGCAATCAGGTGAAATACGCAGCGCGGAGGAAAATGAAATTAATTTTCGGTGGCTTTTCGCAACTTGTCAGGCACTGGCAAGCCGCCATTCTCCAGAAATTTGATTGAACATTCGGGACAAAGGCCGTGGCTGAATGAAGCGTCTGAATGTTTCGTGATGTAAGTTTCAATTTGATTCCAATAGCCCTTGTCATCGCGGACTTTCTTGCAATCGGCGCAAATCGGCAGCAGGCCGCTCAAGGTTTTTACATTTTCCAGCGCGTCGCGCAATTCGTGATTGGCGCGTTCCAATTCTGCGGTGCGCTCGGCGACGCGCTGTTCGAGTTGGGTGTTCAATTGATGGAGTTCTTTCTCCATCAGCTTGCGTTTGGTTATGTCACGCGCCACTTTCGACACGCCGAAGATTCGGCGGGTGTTATCCTTGATCGGCGACAGAGTGACCGAGACATTAATGAGCCGACCATCCTTGGTTTGCCGCAGCGTTTCATACTGCTCTACGCTTTCGCCGCGTTTGATCTTCTCCAAGAGTCGTTTTTCCTCATCGCGCCGTTCGGCTGGAATGATCTGCATGATGGAAGTCCCCACCATTTCGCGAGCCTTGTAACCAAAAATATGTTCTGCGCCCTTGTTCCAACTGGTGACGATGCTGTTCATATCTTTGCCGATAATGGCGTCGTCCGCAGATTGCACAATGTCCGCCAGTTGCGCCGCCTCCGCTTCCGCCCGTTTGCGCTCGGTAATGTCATTGAACAGGATGGCGACTTTTCGGCTTTCCGGTCCGCCGACTCGATAGGCACACACATCGTAGTAACGACCCAACGCTTTTGCTTCGTTTTCAAAGCGCATTGTCTCACCTGTCACTGCAATTTTTCCATAAATTCCAAACCAATGTGTTTCATGGTTTGGAGCCAGGTCGCGCATTAATTTCCCCTGTGCGTTGTGTAAACCGGTTTGCTTTTCAAACGCCGGATTGATTTCCAAGAAGCGGTAATCCACAGGTTTGCCGTCGCTGTCAAAAATCATTTCAATAATGCAAAATCCCTCGATCAGCGTGTCGAACAGGGTGCGATACCGCGCTTCCGATTGGCGAACCGATTCTTCCGCCTGCTTGCGCTCTGTGATGGCGTGCTCGTCCAGCGTGGCCTTCAGATCGTCAATTTCTTTGAGCGAGGCTCTTAATTGTTGATCAGCCCGCATAAGTCCTCTTGCTCATTGCGGAATTGCGGAATTGAACAACCACCGATGTTACTTTGATTTTCAAAAACAATGGGAGTCTAATTAAAGGGCAAGCAAAGGAGTGTCAAGATTGCTTTTAACCCTTCGCCAGATCCACAAAATTCTTCAGCAGTTGCAGGCCGACCTTCTGGCTTTTCTCCGGGTGAAATTGCGTGGCGAAAACATTGTAGCGCCAGACGGACGACGCAAAGGTGTCGCCGTAATCCGTGCGCGTCGCGATGATGGATTTGTCCGCCGGCTGCGGAAAAAAGCTGTGGACGAAATAAACGTAGCTGCCGCTGGCGATGCCACGATAGAGCGGACAATCGGTCTGCACGATGTCGAGCTGGTTCCAGCCGATCTGCGGGATTTTCAGCCCGGATTTTTCCGTGAAGCGGACGACGCTGCCTTGAAAAATTCCGAGTCCGGCGGCGCAGGAATTGAATTCCTCGCTCCGTTCAAACAGCGCCTGATAGCCGACGCAGATGCCGAGAAACGGTTTGCCGGTCTGGATGAAATCACGCGCGGCTTCGAGCAATTCCTGTTTGCGCAGCGCGTTGATGCAATCGTCGAACGCGCCGACGCCGGGCAAAACCATCGCGCTGGCGTCGCCGATTTCGCGCGGCGTCTGCGCGACGCGCACGTTCGCGCCGACTTTGAGCAGCGATTTGTGGACGCTGCGTAAATTGCCGGAACCGTAGTCGAGTAAGGCGATCACGAAGCTATTTTAGCCACAGATGGACACGGATGAAACACAGATTTTTCCGGCAAATAAACTTTTGCTGGAAATTGTTCCGTGTTATTTCAACGCGCAATGGACAATCAACCGGCGACCAATTCTTCCCGCAGTTTGTTGGTTCGTCTTTGGCCGTGGCTGGTGGTTTTGCTTGTCTTGTTGTCAGTGGGCTTCATCCGGTTTCGATTGCTGGATGTGCCTTTGGAGCGCGACGAGGGCGAATACGCTTACGCGGGCCAATTGATCCTGCAAGGCATTCCTCCTTACGAACTGGCCTACAACATGAAATTGCCCGGAACCTATTTCGCTTATGCACTGGGCATGGCCGTTTTCGGACAAACAACTTCTGGAATCCATCTGACTTTAATCGTGGCCAACAGTCTGACGATTATTTTTGTTTTTTTGCTGGGACGAAAACTTTTTGGAATCACCGCCGGTGTGGCAGCCTGCGCGAGTTACGCCGTGATGTCAGTCAGCCCGGCGGTGTTGGGAATGGCGGCGCACGCGAACCACTTCGTCGTTTTGTTTGCCGTGCCAGCGACGCTGCTTTTGTGGCAAGCGGAGGAATCAAAACGGCTGAACATATTATTTTTCAGCGGACTGCTTTACGGGCTGGCTTTTTTGATGAAGCAGCAGGGAGTGTGCTTCATTCTGTTTGGCGGGACTTTTTTTATCTGGCGGGAAATGCAAAAGAGGCCTGTTGTGTTGCTTGATTTTGCAAAAAGAAGTTTTGTTTTCGGACTAGGAATAATCCTGCCGTTTGCCATCACGTGTCTGGTGCTGGCTTGGGCGGGTGTGTTTTCCAAATTCTGGTTCTGGACTTTTAATTATGCCGCTTCTTATGTCGCTGGCGAGCCTCTGTGGGAAGGCATTGAGTTGCTTTGCAACTATCTTCGGATAACATTGACCGTTTATTTTGGTTTTTTGGTATTGGCTGCTTTGGGTCTGCTATTTTCATTGCGCAACACGGTCGTTCAAAAACAAAAAGTTTTTGGGGTGGCGTTTTTGTTTTTTTCGTTTGTTGGCACGGCGACCGGACTTTATTTTCGGCAACACTATTTCATTCTTTCACTTCCTGCTTTTGCAATTCTTATTGGTTTGGGGGTTGATTCATTGTGCCAGGCCATGCCGTTCAAAATGGCGAAAGTTGTTTTATTGATTCTATTTATCGCGGTTCTTGGGTGGGCGATTTGGGTTCCCAGAGCCTTTTATTTTCAAACTCCAGTCCAAGTCTGCCAAGTGACATATCAGGACAATCCATTCGTCGAATCACTCGCCGTCGCCGATTACATACGGGCGCATTCCTCGGAAAACGCTCGCATTGCCGTCGTCGGTTCGGAGCCGGAAATTTATTTTTACGCGCAACGCCATTCGGCCACCGGCTACATTTACACCTACCCCTTGATGGAGCCACAACCTTACGCCGAAAAAATGCAACACGAGATGATGCAGGAAATTGAATCTAATCAACCGGAGTATCTGGTGCTGGCAATGTATAAAAATTCATGGCTCCCTCGCAAAACATCTGACTTGACCATTTTCAAATGGTTTCAGAACTATGCGACGAATTTTTACGAAGTTACGGGCTTGGTCAATTCGCGCTCAAACTGGCAAATCACCTATCTCTGGGGCAATGACGCCAAAAATTATAATGGTTCCCTTGAAGAATATCTGGCCGTCTACAAACGCAGATCCGCCCCCGAAACCACGCCTGCAAAAGACAATTAATCAAAGAATTAGAGCCGAACCGCAAAACCCCTTTCTGTTTTCAATCATGCGGCATCAAAAACCTTTCATGAAAAAACGATCCATGTTATTTCGACTGCGCGGATGAACGACTCTATCCAAAAGGAATTTTCCAAACGCCCGCTTTTTCGCTTTTGGCCGTGGCTGATTGTTTTGCTTCTTTTATTGTTCGTCGGATTTATCCGCGTTCGCCTTTTGGACATGCCACTGGAACGCGATGAAGGCGAATACGCCTACGCCGGTCAACTCCTTTTGCAAGGCATTCCGCCTTACGAACTGGCCTACAACATGAAATTGCCGGGGACGTATTTTGCCTATGCGCTGGGCATGGCGCTCTTTGGACAAACCGTTGCGGGAATCCACCTGACTTTAATTTTGGTCAACAGCCTGACTATCATTTTCGTTTTTCTGCTCGCGCGGAAATTATTTGGAACGACTGCCGGATTGGTTGCGGGTTCAACCTTTGGGATTTTGTCCGTGAGTCCGGCGGTGCTGGGGATGGCAGCGCACGCGAATCATTTTGTGATTTTATTTGCGGTGCCGGCGACGTTGCTGTTGTGGCAGGCAGAGGAATCGAAGCAGCTGCGAACATTATTCTGGAGTGGATTGCTGTATGGGCTGGCGCTTTTGATGAAACAGCAGGGAATTTGCTTTTGTCTGTTTGGAGGACTGTTTCTTGTTTGGAATGCGATTCAAAATAGATCGCTGGTCTCTTTGAGCTTTTTGAAAAGAATTCTTTTTTTTGGTTTGGGAATTTTTTTACCGGTTGGTCTGACTTGTTTATTTCTGGCTTGGACGGGAGTTTTTTCCAAATTCTGGTTCTGGACGTTCACCTACGCCAGCTCTTACGCCACCGGCACGACTTTGCCGGACGGAATCGGAAATTTTTGTGATTACGTTCAAAAAAAGGGGGTGGTTTATTCGGCATTTTTAGCATTGGCCATTGTTGGCTTGCCGGCCGCCGCGCGGAACACCGCCGCTCACAAGCAAACTATTTTTACCGTTGCATTTTTGTTTTTTTCGTTTTTTGGCACGGCAATCGGACTTTATTTCCGCGAACACTATTTTATTCTTTTGCTTCCGGCTTTCGCCGTCATTGCCGGTCTTGCAGTCGTTTCGTTGCAGAGGGTAATGAAAGGAAAATTTTTAAAAATAATTCCACTATTTTCATACATTGCAATTTTTGGCTGGACCATTTTCCGCCAAGAGCAGTTTTTTTTTCAATGGCCGGCGGACGCCATTTGCCAGGTTGTCTATTTTTTGGAACCTTTTGTCGGGACGCCCATCGTGGCCAAATATA
>JBEKZT010000014.1:0-17259 GCA_049509595.1 Verrucomicrobiota bacterium | reverse complement strand
GCCTGCCAGTTTTCGTTAAATGAATGACTTAACCAGACATCACCTTGATCCGACTGGTCAATCGGGTTTGCACCGATATCCTGACGATCCTGATAGTAATACAATCCATAGGTGTAGCGAAGACCAAAATCAGTCTGCTCCAAGGGAATGTCCAAGCCAAAAGACGGACTGACTTCAAAACCGATGCTGCTGCGCCTTAAGGGCGAACCCGCAGGTGCTGTGTTGTAGTTATCATCATAGAATCCACGCAACGTGCCTGACAAACTCCATATTTTGGAGGTTTGCATGGAACTCGAATCTTGAGCATGAAGGGCAACCGTTCCGACCGCCGCCAAGCCGACAGAAAATGCAATTTTTCTCATAATATTTTACTTTTTCGTCCCTTATCTAGAGACCAAACAACATTAAACAACACACACAAATGCCAAACTGAAGCTGATTTAGCCAAAAAGAAGCTACTGTGTCAAAACTTTTTTTGCTTTTTTTTAAGGTAGGTTATCGCCCTACAATTGTATTTGAACGATTCTCTAAACAACTTTAAATGTATTAAATATTTCAGGGATTTGCCTTTCCTAAGCGTCTTTTTTTAACTTCTCTGCCAGATTTTTAATGGGCAAAATATTGATTATGTCTTTTTTCTCAAGCCAACCCTTTCTGGCGATACCGGCTCCAAGTCGTAAAAATCCTGTATTTTCATTCCGATGGGCATCTGGATTGATAACACACTTTGCCCCCTTCGATTTTGCATAAGGCCATAACCGCCAATCCAAATCAAAACGATGTGGGTTACAGTTCAATTCAATCCAAATGCCAGTTTCAGCGCAAGCGTCAATCACCGCCTGCGCGTTCACTGGATATGGTTCGCGTTCTAACAATAATCGTCCCGTCATATGCGCGATGATGTGAACGAATCGATTTTGCGCCGCACGAATTAATCGTTTGGTGTTTTCCGCTTCATCGCTCGCCGAGATGTGCAAACTCGCCACAACGACGTCCAGTTGCGCAAGCACTTCGTCGTCAAAATCCAACCGATCGCGTAAAATATCCACTTCGGTTCCGGTCAACAATCGGAAATCACGGCCGCGTTCGGCCAACTTCTCGTTAATATTTTTGATTTCCTTGATTTGCTCGCGCAATCGCTTCGCGTCAAGGCCATTTGCCTGAAACGATGATTTCGAGTGATCGGTGATCGCCCAGTATTCGAGACCAAAGTCGTCCATGAACTCCGCAATTTCTTCAAGAGTATTATGGCCGTCGCTCCAAGTCGAATGATTGTGAAGTGAGCCTTTTAAATCCGTCCATTCGATCAGTTTCGGCAAATCATTTTTTTCTCCGGCGGCAAATTCGCCATGGTCTTCGCGCAACTCCGGCGGGATCAACGGCAAATCCATTTTTGCAAAAATTTCCGCCTCGTCCGTGCATGGCACGAGCAATTTCGGGTCGCGCGTCTCTTCTTTCGATTTGAACAAACCATATTCATTCAAACGCAAACCACGCGCAATCGCCCGCTGGCGCATGACGAGGTTGTGTTCCTTGCTGCCGGTAAAATAAGCGAGTGCGAATGGATATTCCTTGTCACTCACCACACGCAAATCGCATTGAATGCCGCCCTCTAAAATCACACTGGCTTTAGTTTCTCCTTTGGCAATGACTTTGATAACGCCCGGTTGCAGGATAAAATACTCAATCACCTCTGTCGGCTTTTTTGAGGACGTCAACAAATCAATATCACCAATGACTTCCTTAAATCGGCGCAAACTGCCCGCTGAACTGCAACGAATGACATCCGGATGTTCGCGCAAACGTTCCAACAAAGGTTCGGCAGCCAGCAGCGCATCACTTAACAGATGTTTCGACGCGTAATTTCGCCGACGTTCGATGCCTTCCAAAATATTTGATTGCGTTTTTTCGCCGAAGCCATCGAGTTCAGCGACCTTGCCCGCCTTGCACACAGCCTCGAGTTTTTTCACCGAATCCACATCAAGCTTTTTGTTCAATACCTGGATTTTTTTTGGTCCAAGTCCTGGAATCTCCAGCATCTCAATCAAACCCGGCGGAATCGAAGCCTTCAACTCATCATAATATTTTAACTTTCCAGTCGTGACGAGTTCAGTGATTTTTTGTTCGAGCGCTTTGCCGATGCCCTTGATTTCGCCCAATCGTTTTTCGGCAATGATTTTTGCCAGCGGTTCGTTGAGGCTTTCAACCGTGCGTGCGGCGTTTGTATAAGCACGCGTCTTGAAGGGATTTTCGCCCTGTAATTCCAACAAGGTTCCGATTTCAACGAGAATTTCCGCGACTTTGTCTTTGTCCATGCGCCAAGCATGTAGGCGCAAGTTCCAAGTTTCAAGTTGTGTCTTGCTTCAGTAAAATGTGCGCATGTCGAAACGCAAACAACTGCCTGTCGCCTTGACCATCGCCGGCTCGGACAGTGGTGGCGGCGCGGGCGTTCAGGCCGATTTGAAAACGTTCGCCGCCCTCGGTGTTCACGGCACAAGCGCAATAACCTGTCTCACCGCACAAAATCCCAAACGTTTTCTGGGCGTTGAATCCTGCTCGCCAAAAATGTTGCGTCAGCAAATCGAAGCCGTGTTTGAAGAATTTTCGCCAGCCGCCGTGAAAACTGGAATGTTATTTTCGACAGAAAACTTTCAGGTCGTCGCGCAATTCTTTCAAAAGCAAAAATGTCCGCTGGTTGTTGATCCGGTTTTAATTTCAACCAGCGGCGCAAAATTGCTTGAACCAAAGGCGATTCAAATTTTGAAAGAAAAACTTCTGCCGCTGGCAACACTCGTCACACCCAATTTGTACGAAGCTGAAATCCTAACCGGGCAAAAAATTTCATCCGTTGAAAACATGCGAGACGCGGCACGAAACATTCGCGCGCAATCCGGTTGTGCCGTGCTTGTCAAAGGCGGCCACTTAAGAAACGCTCGCGAAGCAACAGATATTTTTTTTGACGGCAAGACGGAATTACTTTTGAACGCAACGTGGATCAATGGCATCTGCACGCACGGAACTGGTTGCACTTATTCCGCCGCGATTTGCGCTGCGCTCGCGCTCGGCCACAATTTGACACACGCGGTGGAAATTGGAAAAGAATTCGTCACGGCGGCGATTTCCCGCAGTTACAAAATCGGAAGACATTTCGCGCTGAACCAAACCGGCTTCACGCAAGTCCGCCGTTGACGCGGATGTTCTGGCCGCTGATCCAACGGGCGGCGTCGCTCGCCAAAAATGCAACTACCTCGGCGATTTCCAATGGCTGACCAAGCCGGCCGAAGGCAGATTGTTTTCCAAAAAAATCGATCTGCTCCGGGGTTTTGCCTTCCAAAAATAATTCCGTCTCCGTCGGGCCGGGAGAAATGGCGTTGACCGTGATGCCGTGCGCTCCCAATTCCTTTGCGAGCGAGCGCGTAAGCTGCTCCACTGCGCCCTTGGTGGCAACATAAGCACCGTAATAGGCATGAATCTCGCCGTTGTCGAACTAGACAAATTGATGATCCGTCCGCCAGCCACCAGCCGCGTCGCAGCCTGTTGACAGGCAAAAAAAACGCCTTTTACGTTGACGGCAAAAATGCGGTCAAATTCTTCTTCCGTCGTGGCGCTGACCGGCTTGGTGAACATCAGGCCCGCATTGTTGACCAAAACATCCAGTTTGCCGAAATACCCGATCGTTTCATCGAACAGCCTCATAACATCTGGCACGCGCGCAACATCCGCTTGAATGGCGAAAGCATTGCCGCCGACCGCCTTGATTTCGGCCACGACTTTCTGCGCTTCGGCCGCGTTGCGTGAATAATTGACGGCGATGGCTGCTCCGGCGCGGGCCAGGCGTCCGGCAATCGCGCGTCCGATGCCGCGCGATGCGCCGGTGACCAACGCAACCTTTCCTTTCAATGTGTCATTCATAAATTTCGCTGCCAGATTCGTCTATAAAAGTGTTTTGCGCAACGTCGTCACGCAAAAATTATGGTCGGCGCAGCCGGAAAAATTCATTCGCGTTCGTCGCGTTGAGCAGAATGTAATTTTGGTTGTTCGTCAAAACTGGCGATGGAATGTTGTTTGTGCTCCAGACGGATGGCGAAGTTAAATTGGTCCTGGCTTCAACGACAAAACCTGCCGGATAAACCGACCATGAAAGCGCCGTGTCCGTGCCAGACGGCGAGATGCTCAACGCTAGGGAAAAAAATTCAAATGCGAGCGCATAAGTTTCCGGATCGCTGACGGAATTTGCGGCGCTTTTCAAAACCTGCAGATCGTAGCGGCCCTGCGGCAATTGCGGAACAAATATGTGTTGAACATTGTCCACGACACTGGTGCTCGCCGCCACCAAGTTGCTGGACAACACGTCGTATAAAAAAAGCGAGAGATTGTTTATATTGGTCTGATTTTGCTGGCGGTTCCAGACGAGCGTAATGGTCGCGGTGAACGCCGCATTGTTCGAGCCGTTGGTGACGTCGAAATAATAATGGTTCACACCATCTTGCGCAGGATTCAAAAAAAACCCGGCACCGCTGGAAATGGTATTGAAATCCCAGCCACTCAAAGCGCTGATCGTGCCACTATTACCGGTTGGTGGATGCGGATCACCACTGGTAACGCTGGTTGAAATGATAAAGGGATGTTCGCCGCCACTGAGTTGTTCGTAGGAATTGAACACGTTCAACACGCCCGCGCCATAGCGATAATCAAGCGGCGAAGGAGCGTTGTTTGTCCAATCGGCAGGTTTGATCGCACCATTAAGCAGCAACGCTTTGACCGTCCGCATGTCCACTGCGGAATTGGTGTCACTCCCGCCGTCGCCGCGCAATCCGGCTTGCATTAAAACTGCCGCCGCGCCTGAGATATACGGCGTGGAAAAACTGGTCGCGCCGCCAGGCGCAATTATGTCTGGTTTGCAACGGCCATTATCAATCGTCGGACCGACGCTTGAATTTGTGCCTGCGTCGGAAACGCCGACACCAATGCCATTGTAACAAGTTGCTGGTGGATTAACATACAGCGGACTGCCGTTGCCAGCACCCGAGCAAAAAAGCGTACTGTATTCCGCAGCGTAATTGTCATAAGCCGAATCAATAGACTGTTGATCGCTGACTGTGGATTGGCCACCATTAGTTTCGGTAAAAATAAAACTTTGATTCACGACGGGGTCGTTGATGTTGGCCGGAAGCGTGACGGCGATAATGGAGTTGTAAAAATAATCCGCCTCGTAATTATCCACATGCGCAACATTGGTGGCCACGCCACCAGGTAGCCCATAAAAATTCAACGCTACATAGTCGGCATGCCAGGAATCCGTCCCCAGTGTGTTGGGATAACTATTGGTTGAACCGCTGCTGGAATAGTAAGCGAACAGACTCGTCGGTTGATTGAGCACATAATTTTCATTGGTTGGATTGACTTCCCAAGTCAGCAGGTCGGTGGTCAGCGAAGCTTCCGGTTGTGCCACATAAATGCCAGCACCGTTTACATTTGTTGTCGCCGCCCGCAACGCCGTCACGCCGATAGTGTCGAGATTGGACGCCCGCACACCCATGACCACCATTCCAATAAAAATAAAAATCGGTGCACGCGTTAGTTTTAACGGAGGATTCATTTTTTCTGGCTTGCAGAAAAGTTAACATTTCCGCGGAAAAAATCCAGCCACAGGTAAAAAGTTAAATTTTTGAGAATTTTGTGCCATTTTGCGACCACTGAATTAAATTGAACTTGTGTCCGACACGCTCGTCGCCAACGAAATTTATCTGAGCCTGCAAGGTGAAAGCACTTTTGCCGGGCTGCCGTGCGTTTTCATCCGCCTCACTGCCTGTGACCTGCGCTGCTCATATTGCGACACGGCTTATGCCTTCACCGAAGGCAAAAAAAAATCGCTCGCGGAAATTTTGGCGGACGTGAAACGGCTGGCGAAACCATTTACCGGCGGGACGAGTGCCACGAGTCCCAAACTCCCGCTCGTCGAGCTGACCGGCGGCGAACCATTGCTCCAAAAAAATTCCCTGCGGCTGATGAAATCACTCTGCGACGACGGCCTCACCGTCTTGATCGAGACCAGCGGCGCGCATGACATTTCCCAAATTGACCCGCGCGTCCGGCGCATCATGGATTTGAAATGTCCGAGCAGCGGCGAGGTTGAACGCAATTTATTTTCCAACTTCACGCATCTGCAAGCCACCGACGAAATCAAATTCGTCATCGGCACGATTGAAGATTACGAATGGGCGAAAGCGCAAATCGCTAAATTCAATTTGCAAAAAATTTGTCCGCTGCTTTTTTCATGGGTTCATCCACTCGCGCCGGAGCAGCAAAATAAATCGCTAAAAAAAGTTCCGGCAGGTCAGACTCCGATTTCCAGAAAGGATTTGGCGGAAAAAATAATCGCTGACGCATTGCCGGTACGTTTTCAAATCCAGCAGCACAAAATCATCTGGCCGCCGGAACAGCGCGGAGTCTGAAATGAGCGAAACCCAAAAAGTCATTGATCTGCTGCGAGAATACGAATCGCGTAACGTGATGTTTTTTGAGCCGGACGGCTCGTGGCCGATTGTCTGGGAACGCGCGAAAGGCGTTCACGTCTGGGACGCGGAAGGAAAAAATTATTTTGATCTGACCGCCGCATTCGGTGTCGCCGCCGCTGGCCACGCAAATCCAAATGTCGTTAAGGCCGGACAAAAACAGATGGCGAAATTGTTGCACGCGATGGGCGATGTGCACCCGCACGCGCTCAAAGCTGAACTCGCGCGCGAATTGAGCCGCGTCACGTTTGAGCGCTGGGGCAAAAAATCCGGCAAAGTAATTTTCTCCAATTCCGGCTTTGAAGCCGTTGAGTCCGCATTAAAAACCGCGACGCTTGCGACAAAAAAACGAGATGTCATCGCTTTCAACGGCGCGTATCACGGACTCGGCTACGGTGCGCTCAACGTGACGCAACGTGATTTTTTCCGCAGCCCGTTCCAATCGCAATTGCGCGAGTTCGGCCACTTCGCGCCATTTCCGAAAAAAGTTTCCGATCTCGCCGCCGTCGAGTTTCAAGTGCGCCATTTTTTCCGCCGCGAACGCATCGGCGCGATTCTCGTCGAACCGGTCCAGGCGCGCGGCGGCATCAATATTCCGCCGCCAGAATTTTTGCCGCTGCTCCGAAAACTGTGCGACGAATTTGGCGCGCTGCTGATTCTCGACGAAATTTACACTGGCTTTGGTCACACCGGAAAATGGTTTGCGTGCGAACATAGCGGTGTGATTCCCGATCTGATTTGCCTCGGCAAAGCACTCACCGGCGGTTTTCCGCTTTCGGCATGCGTCGGTCGCGCGGATTTAATGGACGCCGCGTGGCCGCAATCCAAAGGTGAAGCGATTCACACCAGCACGTTTCTTGGCCATCCGGTCGGTTGCGCGATGGCGATGGCGCAAATCGCGGAGATCGGAAAATTGAAATTGCCCGAACGCAGCGCAGAACTTGGAGAATTTTTGCTAGGCGAACTGCAATCGAAAATTTCCGGTTCAAAACTTCAAGTCAACATTCGGGGACTCGGCTTGATGGTCGGTGTGGAATTGCGATTGCCGGACGGCAAACCTGCCACTGATGCGGCGATGCAGGGGATCAGAACCATGTTGCGACGCGGCTACATCATGCTGCCCGAAGGCGAATTTGGAAATGTCATCAGCTTCACGCCGCCACTGATCATCACCAAGGCGCAACTTACCAAAGCCGTCAAAACACTCGCGGAGGTTTTGAGGTGAAGCTGTCGGAAATGCGCGAGGTTTTGACGCGGCGCGACATTCAACTCACGAAATCGCTCGGTCAGAATTTTCTGCACGACGCGAACCAGTTGCAAAAAATTGTCGAGGCGGCGGAATTATCGAAAGCCGACAAGGTTTTGGAGATCGGGCCGGGACTTGGGCCGTTGACTGAATTGCTTTTGGAAAAGGTGGGCGAAGTTCTGGCGATTGAGATGGATCGTCGGCTCGTGGAAGTTTTGCGCGAACGATTTGAACTGGCAATTTCCAATTCAAAATTCAAAATTCAAAATTCAAAACTGGAATTGCTCCACGACGACGCGCTGGAATTTTTGCGCCGCGAACCGCGCGACTGGAGCGATTGGAAGCTCGTCGCGAACCTGCCCTATTCCGTCGCCTCGCCGATTTTGGTGGAGCTCGCGCAATCGCCCCGGCGGCCGGAGCGCATGGTCACGACGCTGCAACTCGAAGTCGCGCAGCGGCTGATGGCGCGGGCCGACGACGACGATTACGGCGTGCTGACGCTGCTCGTCCAGCTCGATTACGAGCCGCGCGACAGCTTCAAGATTCCGGCGGACTGTTTTTTCCCCGCGCCGAACGTGGATTCGATGTGCGTGGTGTTGCAACGCCGCGCCCGGCCCCTGCTCGCCGACGGCCAGCGCGCCGCGTTCGTGAAGATCGTGAAGCGCGCGTTCTCGCAACGGCGCAAGATGATGCTGAAATTGTTGAAACAGGATTGGGCGGCGGACAAACTGGCGTCCGCCTTTGCCGAATTAAAAATCTCGCCGCAGGAACGCGCGGAGAAATTGAGCTTGGAACAGTTTGTGGAGTTGACAAAATATCTTTCAAACGATGGGTATTCGTGAATCAACACCTAAACCGGGTAAAATTATATCATCCGGCAATGCCAAATTATTGGTTGAAAATTTGTCTTCAGAATTCCAGCCGCAAATAGATTCTACTTTGGCAAGCAATGTTCCAATGGCTTGTTCATTGGCAGGTGCTGCAATTACTGATGATTTATCGAATTTACCAATTTCAGAAGATACAAAAGTTTATGCCTTTTACGAAAATACAGATGAATTATATCTCACGACGATAAAAGCAATGGTTCGCTATTTGAAAAGTCGTGAACCGTGGGAAGATTATGACATTTGTATTTTTGATTTATCTTTCGATTGGTGTTTAGCCGTTTCGCATGAGGATAGGTATGTTTGGGTGACGAAAGATTAATTTATGGCCGAAGAAATTTTTGACATCGTCAACGAGCGCGACGAGGTGGTCGGGCAGAACACGCGGCGCGAGGTTCATGCGCGCGGGTTGTGGCATCGCGCGGTGCATGTGCTGGTGTTCAATGCGCGCGGCGAGGTGTTTCTCCAGAAGCGCTCGATGCGCAAGGACATCGCCGCCGGCAAATGGGATTCGTCGGCGTCCGGCCATCTGGACAGCGGCGAGGATTACGACGCGTGCGCGGTGCGCGAGGTGCGCGAGGAGATCGGACTGAAATTAAATTCGCCGCCGCAGCGGCTGTTCAAGGTTGACGCGCGCAAGGAGACGGGCTGGGAATTCTGCTGGATTTACCGTTGCGAGAGCGAAGGGCCGTTCGCGTTGCATCCCGAAGAAATCGAGACGGGCGATTGGTTCGCGCCGGACGCGGTGACGAAGTGGGTGAATGAAAAGCCGCAGGATTTCGCGAGCGCGTTTGTGTTGATCTGGAAAATGTTTTCGGCCACCAAATCGCCAAGTTGACTTTACTTGCGGCAAAAATGGAGTATTCATTTAGCCATGCAAAATTATTACGTTCCGATCATTGTGGAGCAGACGGGGCGCGGCGAACGGAGTTGGGATATTTATTCGCGGCTGCTCGTTGACAGGATTATTTTTGTCGGCACGGCGGTGGACGACAACGTCGCGAACATTCTCATCGCGCAGCTTTTGTTCCTCCAGATGGCCGATCCGAAGAAGGACATCCATCTCTATATCAATTCGCCCGGCGGCAGCGTCACGGCGGGTCTGGCGATTTACGACACGATGCAATATCTCACTTGCGACGTGAACACCTACTGCGTCGGGCAGGCGGCGAGCATGGGCGCGGTGCTGCTCGCGGCGGGCACGAAGGGCAAGCGTTACGCGCTGCCGAACGCGAACATCATGATTCATCAGGTGCTCGGCGGCGCGGAAGGCCAGGCGAGCGACGTGGAAATCCGCGTCAAATACATGCTCAAGCTCAAGCAACGCCTGAACAGCATCCTCGCCAAACACACGGGCAAGCCGGAGGCGCAGGTGGAACGCGATTGCGACCGCGACAATTTCATGTCCGCCGACGAGGCGAAGGCTTACGGCATCGTGGATCACGTCGTGCAGTCGCGGAAGGAAATCCCCGGCGGAATGGAAAAAGCGGCGGCGGTTGCGTGAAATGAATTATGACAGAAGCGCAGGCACAAAAAATTATTACTTGTTATGCTCCGAGTTTGCTTCGTTACGAATCGACGGAAGCAAAAATTCGACGAATACGCAGGCAATTTTTGATTTATATTTTGCTTGGCGCGACATCGCTTTTGTCTGCATTAGAAGCCATTTCAAAACAAAGAACTATTGACATAATTTTAAGTGTTGTCTTATTGGTTTTAGGGATTTTCACAATTGGAATTGCATTTTGGATGCGACGACGTTTGCTGGAAGCGTGTCATGTTATTTCTCTTTCACAATCGCAAATCGTAAATCAAAAATCGTAAATCCAAAATGGCGCGCCCGACCAACATCACGATGTGCAGTTTCTGCGGCAAGTCGCACGCGGAAGTCCGCAAGCTCATTTCCGGGCCGGGCGTTTACATCTGCGACAATTGCATCATCCTTTGCAAAAACGTCCTCGACCGCGAATTGCAGGTTCAGGCCGAGAAAAAGCAGCCAAAGTTCACCGTCCCCAAACCGGCGGAAATCAAACGCCAGCTTGACCTTTATTGCATCGGGCAGGAACCGGCGAAAAAAACTTTGGCCGTCGCCGTTCACAATCATTACAAGCGCATCCAGCCGGAAACCGTGCCGGATAATGACGAAGCGAAGTCCACGCGCGTTGATCCGCACGCCGGAGTTGAGATCGAGAAGAGCAACATTTTGATGATCGGGCCGACGGGTTCGGGTAAAACGCTGCTCGCTCGCACGCTCGCGAAAATTTTGGACGTGCCATTTGCGATTGCCGACGCGACGACATTGACCGAGGCCGGTTACGTCGGCGAGGACGTGGAGAATATTATTTTGCGTCTCCTGCAAAATTCCGATTACGACGTGAAACGCGCGCAACGCGGCATCGTCTATATTGACGAGATTGACAAGATCGCGCGCCGGTCGGAAAGCGCGTCCATCACGCGCGACGTGAGCGGCGAAGGCGTGCAACAGGCGTTGCTGAAAATCCTCGAAGGCACGGTGTGCAACGTCCCGCCGCAGGGCGGACGCAAACATCCGCAGCAGGAATACATCCGCGTGGACACGACGGACATTTTATTCATTTGCGGCGGCGCGTTCACCGGCCTGGAAAAAATCGTCCAGCGCCGTCTCGGCCGGCACACGATGGGATTTTCCGCGATTGGCGAGACGCATAAAACTTCTTCGCACGCCGCGCGCGACGAAATGTTGTCGCACGTCGAGCCGGAAGATTTGCTGAACGCCGGTTTCATTCCCGAATTCGTCGGGCGGTTGCCGATCGTCACGACGCTCGCGGAATTGACCGAGGACCAGATGGTTTCCATTTTGACCGAGCCGAAGAACGCGCTCACAAAACAATTCGCCAAGCTCATGGCGATGGAAGGCGTGGAACTCGAGTTCACGCCCGACGCGCGGCGCGAACTCGCGGCGCAGGCGCTGAAAAAAGGCACGGGCGCGCGGGCGTTGCGCGGGCTGATTGAGAAGCTGATGCTCGACGTGATGTTCGACGCGCCGGACAACGCCAGCATCGCCCACGTCAAGATCACGCGGGCGGTCGTGCGCGGCGAAAGCCAGCCGATTGTGCGGCGGAAGCAGGACGCGGAGGCGGCGTGAAAGAAATGAAAATCTTGAAATTAATTTCAAGTGCAATTTGTATGGGCATCGTATGTGGACTCGGTTGCGGTCGTTCAGAAATGACAAAAGCTCAAGTCTCGGAAATGTTCGACAAAGCCGGCGGAGCGGACAAAATCAATCAAGAGGCAAAAATAATTTTTAACCACTACGGCACAAATATATCCACTGTCATCTACGGCCAGCAATTGACTAATTTTCCGGCAATTTCTTCATTAAGCAGCTCCGTTTTTCTACAAACAAACTCTGGTTGGTCAACGTGCATTGAAATTCCCATTGGATCTCACTACCAAAAGAGCTTCATTTTTATTTTTGATCCCGATGACGCAATTGAATTTCCGTATGCTTCAAGTTGCATTGCAGTTACAACAAACATTTTTGTTGGGAAATAAATTTTTAATCTCGAAGCGCTGCCACTAGGCAACGGGTTTTGAATTTCACACGCCAATATCTTCATTCCAAAGTTCCGGCCTGGCTTTGATGAAATCGCGCATGAGCTGGATGCACGCCGGGTCTTGCAAAATTTCCACGGTCACGCCTTGCGAGCGGACGTATTCCTCCGGCCCTTGAAACGTTTTGTTCTCGCCGACGACGATGCGCGGGATTTTGTAAAGCAACGCCGCGCCGCTGCACATCGGGCACGGCGAAAGCGTGGAATACAAAATGCAGCGCGAATAAACTTTCGCCGTGAGCCGTCCGGCGTTTTCGAGGCAGTTCATCTCCGCGTGATGAATCACGCTACCGTGCTGCACGCGTTGGTTGTGCCCGCGCCCGATGATTTTGCCGTCGCAAACCAAAACCGAGCCGATGGGAATTCCGCCTGCGGCCAAACCTTTTTTGGCTTCTTCAATCGCAGCTTGTAGAAAAATGTCCATGCGCGGATTGAAACATGCAACAGATTGAATGACAAGCAGTCGGAGGGACGAGTTCCACGAGTCCCAAACTTTTTTGCATGAATCAATTTGGGACTCGTGGAACTCGTCCCTTCGAAAGATATTCAACGCGCAAAAATCTGGCGGATCACGTCTTCAATCGGCACTTCCTGAATGTCAATGTCGCTCACCGGCAAATCATCGAGCAGCGATTTGCAAACGGGAATCACGCGGTCGCGTTTCACCTTGAGCGTGATGGCGCTCGGCGTTTTCTCCACGACTTCGCCGTAACGCGAAAGATTTTCATTCGGATGCGCATCCGTATTGGCGCACTGAATCGTGATAAGTTTGAAATCGGCAAAACGGTCCACGATTTCGCTCAACTTGCCGTCGAAGAAAATTTTTCCGTGGTCAATGATGATGACGCGCTCGCACAGCGCCTGAATATCGGCCATGTAATGGCTCGTCAGCAAAATAGTCGTCTTCTGTTCGGCGTTATGGCGGCGGATGAAATCGCGGACGGTTTTTTGCGAAGTCACATCGAGGCCAATCGTCGGCTCGTCGAGGAAAAGAACTTTGGGCTGGTGCAGCAGCGACGCGATGAGTTCCATTTTCATGCGCTCGCCAAGCGAAAGTTCACGCACACTGACATTGAGTTTGTCTTTGACGTTGAGCAATTCCGTCAATTCGCCAACGGTTTGCTCGAAGCGGTCTTTGGGAATGCCGTAGATTTTTGCGTTCAGTTCCAGCGATTCGCGGGCGGGCAAATCCCACCAAAGCTGGTTTTTCTGGCCGAGCACCAGCGCGAACTGTCGGCGATAACCGTCGGCACGTTCCCACGGCGTGTAGCCGAGGACTTTGGCCGTGCCGCTGGTCGGATAAAGCAAGCCGGCGAGCATTTTCAAAGTCGTCGTCTTGCCCGCGCCGTTCGGGCCGAGAAAACCGACCAGTTCGCCGGGTTCAATTTTGAAACTGACATCGTTGACGGCGACGGTTTGTTCGTATTGCCGGTGAAACAGTCCTTTGACCGCGCCAACAAATCCCGGTTGCTTTTTGTAAGTGCGAAAGGCTTTGGTCAGACCGTTGACTTCAATTACTGGCATTGCAGGAGTTTCAAGCTTCAAGTTTTCAGTTTCAAGTTTTTGTTCTGAAACTGAAAACCGCCGCTGTGAACTTAAAACTATCTTGTCAACTGCTTTTCCAAGTAATGAACGACCTGGCGGACGTTGGCGTCCACTTCCATGCGGTCTTTGACAAGGCGACAGGCGTGGAGAACCGTTCCGTGATCCCGTCCACCGAAGGCTTCGCCGATATTGTTGAGCGAACTTTCAGTCATTTGGCGCGAAAGATACATGGCAATCTGGCGCGGAAAGGCGATGTTTTCCGGCCGGCGTTTGCTGGTCATGTCCGCCAGACGGATGTCAAAATGTTCGGCGACTTTTTTCTGGATGACCTCGATGCTGATGGTCAACCGGCCTTCTTCATGAAGAATTTCACGCAGCAAATTTTCGACGACTTCAATGCTCAATTTTTTTCCGGTGAGCGAAGCGTAGGACGCGACGCGGATGAGTGCGCCTTCGAGCCGGCGGACATTGGTGCGAATACGATTGGCCAGGAAATCTAAAATGTCTTCCGAGAGCGTCACACCCATGGATTGCGCTTTTTTGTTGAGAATGGCACGACGCATTTCAATGTCGGGCGGTTGCAAATCCGTGACCAAACCCCATTCAAAGCGTGAGACAAGGCGGTGCTCAAGTCCTTGAATTTCGCTCGCCGGACGGTCGCATGTGAGCACGATTTGCTTGTGCGCCTCGTGCAACGCGTTGAATGTATGGAAAAATTCCTCCTGAATGCGTTCCTTGCCGGCAAGGAATTGAATATCGTCAATCAGCAGCACGTCGGTCTGACGGTATTTCTTGCGGAACTTGGCGAGCTGGTTGTTTTGAATCCCGTCAATGTATTCGTTAGTAAACTTCTCCGACGAAAGGTAGGCAACGCGCGCGCTCCTTTTGCTGCCCGCAACATGCTGTCCAATGGCATGAAGCAGGTGCGTCTTGCCAAGCCCGACACCGCCGTAAAGAAACAACGGATTGTAGGATTTGCCTGGAGCCTGCGCAACCGCCAGTGCGGCGGCGTAAGCAAAATTGTTATTATTGCCGACAACGAACGTCTCGAAAGTGTTTTTTGGATTAAAACCCAATTCGCTATTGCTTGAAGAACGCTCGTTTGCGTGTTCGACAGTTTTTGTCCTTATGGTTGGCTGGGCAGATTGCCCAAGTCCAGTCGCAGGCATCGACGAAGATGCGACTTTGAATTTGGCCTGTAATTGCCTGCCAGCCGCAGCAGCAATCGCATCTTGAAGCAGGCTCAGATAATTGTCTTTTAGCCAAACTTCGCAAAATTCATTTGGTGCTTCCAAAACCAAGTTGTTGCCGTCGAGCTCACACGCATGGAGCGGAGCAAACCAAAGTTTATAGGTGTCGCCGCTCAGTGTGGAGCGAAGGTGTCCCTGCGCGGAACTCCAGATTTTTTCTGCCGAAAGTTGCATGTCTGATACAAAACTGCCTGTTTTTTAGGCATTTTATTCACGTAAGCCTGACGCCAGTTCCACACGCCATTTTTCACACCCGTCTAACGCATCCAAAAATGGTTTGTTGAATAAAAACGAACATCTACCTACGCTTGTTAACCGAAAATCTTATCATTTAAAAAATCTAAATTATTTAAAACAAACGACTTACAATCAAAAAATTCCACGCCTACTTTCAAATCGCTCATAATCGGTGCAGGCTGCACATTTAGCTTTGATTAACGTGAGTGTTTTTACGAAAATGGCGCGAAAGTTTCGAGGACAACATATTAACTTTTATTCACGAGTTATTCACAACAACTCGCAAGCCAGTAAAATCAATAACTTTCACCTCTTGCTTAGACTGCCTGTTCACCTGTTTCATCGGTGCGAATACGAATCACACTCTCCACTGAACTCACAAAAATTTTCCCATCACCAATCTTCCCAGTCTTGGCGGTTTTAATGATAGCTTCGATCGCCGGGGAAACCAAAGCATCAGCCAGAATTACTTCAATTTTGACTTTTGGCAAAAAATCCACCGCATATTCACTGCCACGGTAAATTTCCGTATGCCCCTTTTGGCGGCCAAATCCTTTTACTTCAGTAACCGTCATTCCTTGAATGCCAAGCGCAGATAAAGCCGTCTTCACATCATCCAGCTTGAAAGGTTTTACAATGGCTTCAATTTTTTTCACACAAGTCCTTCCACATTTTCGATTTTTGTTGCGACGGAAATACTAGCATCCAATACGCTCCTGTAAACAAGAATCTTCCCAAAGCTCACCAATGCCTCATTTTCTAATACAACCGAAACACATAAAAAAGTAATACTAATACTTTTTTATATGTGTTGACATAAATAAGTATTTATGATTTAGTTGTGTCGTAGGCAGTGATAGGGTGTAAATGTTCTTTGATTTTAAAGACGATTTTCGTTCCGCGTTTCAGTACAGACCCGGATCGAAGTTCTCCGTAATCCTACTGATGTACTTATTCGAAAATTCCCCGGGCCTCTCGGTCACCCTCTGATCGCTTGGCCCGGCTTTTTTTTCTCAAAATCTCTTGACGATGACAAATTCACGCCTGTGCCTTCGTTGACAGCGCTTTTCATGGTTGTTACCGTCTGCGTTCCTAAAAATGGCTACGGACTACAAAAACACATTAAATCTGCCGCGAACCGATTTCGCGATGCGCGCCGACCTCGTCGCGCGCGAACCGGAACGCCTCAAGAAATGGGAAGCCGCGCAGCTTTACGACAAGATCCAGCAGCAACGCGACAAAGAGAACGCACCGAAATTCGTCCTGCACGACGGCCCGCCGTTCGCCAACGGCGATGTCCATATCGGCACCGCGCTGAATAAGATTCTCAAGGACATCATCATCAAGTATCAGACCCTGCGCGGCAAAAGCGCACCTTACATTCCCGGCTGGGACTGTCACGGGCTGCCGATTGAATTCAAAGTCTCCCAGGATATGCGCAAAGCCGGCGACACGAGCGCCGATCCCGCCACGATCCGCAAAGCCTGCGAAGCTTACGCGCATAAATACGTTGATCTCCAGCGCGAACAATTCGAACGTCTCGGCGTGCTTGGCGATTGGGAAAATCCGTATCTCACGCTGAACAAGGAATACGAAGCGGATGAACTGCGCCTGTTCGCGGACATCGTCGCGAAAGGCTTTGTCTATCGCGGCAAGAAGCCGGTTTATTGGAGTATTCCCTGCCGCACTGCGCTTGCCGAAGCCGAGGTTGAATATCACGATCATGTCAGCCAGAGCGTGTATGTGAAATTTCCCATCGTCGGTCGCGAAAAAACATTCATCGTCATCTGGACAACGACGCCGTGGACGTTGCCAGCGAATCTCGCTGTGGCTTGTAATCGGAATTTTCAATATGTGCAAGTCCGTGTTGGAGACGAAAATTTTATTTTATTTCACGGAATGCTCCCCGTCATTGCGGGAAAATGTGGCTGGACAAATTATGTCGAAACACCGCTGACTCTCGAAGAGCTGGCGAGACTTGAATAT
>JBEKZT010000139.1:0-9012 GCA_049509595.1 Verrucomicrobiota bacterium | reverse complement strand
ACCATGATATACGGCACGATTTTGCCGATGATCACTTCGACCGGGCGCAGCGGCGTCGAAAGCAGATTTTCCATCGTGCCGCTCTCGCGTTCGCGCGTGATGGCCAGTGCCGTGATGATGACCATCGTCATCGTCAGGATCACGCCCATGAGGCCGGGCACGATGTTATATTGCGTGATGTTTTCAGGATTGTAATGCTGATGCACGACAAGATTGAACGGCGTGGAACTCGCGCGAAGTTTTGCCAGTGGCCCGGTCAAATCGCGGTTCAAAACTATTGGCGTCAGCGAATTCATCGCGCCGACTGCGTAGCCGATGGCCATCGGGTCGGTCGCGTCGGCTTCGAGCAGCAAATCCGGCTGTTCGCCGCGAAGCAGTTTGCGCGAGAAGTCCACGGGAATTTCCACAACAAATTGCACTGAGCCTTCCTGCAATAATTTTTGAATTTCCGCCTCGCTCTTTGGTTCGCGCGTGATATCGAAGTAGCTGCTGTTGCGCATCGCCCAGACAATCGTGCGCGAAAAAGTGCTGTTGTCGGCGGAATATACGGCAGTCGGCAGATGCTTCGGATCAGAATTGATGGCGTAACCGAACAGGACGAGCTGAATCATCGGAATGCCCAGCATCATGGCGAACGTCAGCCGGTCGCGCCGCATCTGGATGAATTCCTTCGCGACGATGGCGCAAAACCGTTGCCAGTTGAATTTCATTTCAGGAAAAATTGTCCTTCGCGGTTTCCATCAGGCTGATGAAAACGTCTTCGAGTCCCGATTGAATTTGTTTCCAGTGATAATCGCCGGTGATTAGCGGACTCACGCTCGCGCGCAATTTTTCAGCGTCAAGCCCGCTGACGTGCAGCGTGGAGCCGAACGCGACGACCTGTTCGACGCCGGGTTTTCCGCGAATTTTTTTCGCGAGTTCGTGCATATTTCCACCGGTCACTTCCCACGTCGTAAGCTTTGAATTTTTCAAAACTTCGTCAACCGTGCCGCTCGCGAGTAGATTTCCATAGCTGATGTAGGCCACGCGATTGCAGCGTTCCGCTTCGTCCATGTAATGCGTCGTGATGAGCACGGTCAAACCACTACCGGCAAGCTGCTGGATTTCGTCCCAAAAATCGCGACGCGCCTTCGGGTCAACGCCCGCCGTTGGCTCGTCGAGCAAAAGCAGTTGCGGCTCGTGGATCAGGCACGCGGACAGCGCGAGCCGCTGTTTCCAGCCGCCGGACAATTCACCGGCGAGTTGTTTACGGCGTTCAACCATGCCGAGCCGTTCCAAACTTTTTTCAACGGCGGCTTTGCGCTGCGGCACGCCATAAATGCGCGCGATGAAATCCAGATTT
The DNA here is from genome assembly GCA_049509595.1 of Verrucomicrobiota bacterium. Taxonomy (GTDB): domain Bacteria; phylum Verrucomicrobiota; class Verrucomicrobiia; order Limisphaerales; family UBA11358; genus UBA11358. Next base: position 7,670 of record JBEKZT010000139.1, on the reverse strand, counting down.
TCCTCGACGGTCAAATCTTCATAAAAACTGAACCGCTGCGTCATGTAGCCGACGTGCTTTTTGATCTCGGCGCTTTGCGTGCGAAAATCGAAATCGAGGCACTGGCCACTGCCGGCATCCGGTTTGAGCAAACCGCAAAGCATTCGCAAAAAAGTCGTCTTGCCGCTGCCGTTCGGGCCGAGAAAACCGTAAATCTCGCCGTGGCGGACTTGCATCGCGATGTTGTTGACGACGACGCGCTCGCCAAATTTTTTCGTGACGTCGTGAACGTCAATGACGAATTCGCCATTCATCTGCGATACTCAATTGATTTGCGAAAAGGATTCAAATCAACAACTCGCAAAACAGAAATACGATTGCAAATGAAGAAAACATCGTGTTTCAAGACTGTCCCGCCCCATTCAATTTGAAATTTGCCGTCAACAACTTGCTTAATTGAAAGTCCCATAATTGGATTCTGATGATTGAAGCCGTCAATTTTCAAATCTGCAATTTCTTCAAATTGAATTTCAACTAAAGCTTGTTTGCGTTCAGGGTCAGTGTGTTTTTTATTTATATCGAAGCCAGAAAATATTACTCGCAAATCGCGGTTTATCGTATTGGGCCATGGCGCGCGTTCGAGCGTGATTAAGAAAACTTCAAAATCTTCAAAAGTTGGCCAAAAACCAAAATGCGAAATTACTAATTCGTTGCCGCGAATTTTAGTTAAAATTTCTTTGGAAATATTTCCATCAATTTGACGTTCAGGATTTAACATAATTTCATTTTTCTAATTTCACATCCACCGGCTGGCCGGGACGAAGTTCCGCCGCGTCCGACGAGGAAAATTTCGCCTCGATCATAAAAACTAATTTCGCTCGGTTCTCGCGATTATATAAAACCGGCGGCGTGAACTCGGCTTGCGTGGAAATGTAATGGATCGTCGCCGAATACGGATGTGAACCGCCGTCGAACGTGACGCTAACTGTCTGGCCGGTTTTGATTCTCGGTAAAAATTCCTGCGGTACAAAAAAACGCACCTTGAGATTTTCCGGCGGCAGCAAAACGACGACCGGATTTCCCGCCGCGACCCATTCGCCACTGCGATAAAGTGTGTCCTGCACAAACGCATTCGTCGGCGCAAATTGTTGCTTTTGGTCGAACGACCAGCGCACCTTTGTGAGCGCGTCATTGAGCGATTCGACTTGCGCCACGTCAGAATCGCGTTGCGATTTTGCCTGATCGAGTTCCTCGGCGGAAATCACGCCATTATCAGCACGCAACTGTTCGCGGCGGGTGAGGTCGGATTCCGAAAGCGTGAGATTAGCTTCAGACTGTGCCAAATTTTTCTCCGCCTGCCGGACGGCGGCGGCTTCGGATTCACGTTCAAGTTCAAACAACAATTGTCCGGCCTTCACTTCGTCGCCACGCGTGACCGCAAGATTTGTGAGCGCGCCGCCAAGCGGTGAGGCGACATAAACATACTCGCCCTCGATGTAGCCTTGAAACACGTTCGATGAATTCGGGAAACAGCCCGCGAAGAAAACGGCGGCCAGCATCGTCAGTGTAAAAATTAAAATACTCCGGAGTTGCATTGCAATGAAGGAGAACCTAAGCCGTGTCAATTTGCAAGTTTGCGTCGCGTCGCTTAAATGATAAATTTACAGCGATATGAAGAAGTTGTTTTTCCTAGCACTCATTTGCTTCAGCGGCAACGCATTCTCACAAGGCACGGATACAAATTCAGCCGCCTGGATTTCGCGCCCATTGTCACTGGCGGACTGCCTGAATGTAGCACTTCAGCAAAACGCCACGATTCTCAAGGCGCAAAACGATCTTGAGGCATCACACGGCGTCGTCGTGCAGACGCGCGCCGTCGCACTGCCGCAATTGACGGCGACGGGTCAATACAAATATACCGACCCGGACGCGATTGAAAATTTTCCAAATGCTCCCGCTTCTCCAAACCAAAATTGGAACGCAGGTATTCAACTCGTTCAATCCATTTACGAAGGCGGAAAAATGGTGGCCGCCTTTCGCGCCGCTGATGCCACGGAGCAGCAGGCACTGGCGCAATTTCAAACCGTTGTCGCCGACACGCTGCTCAGCACACGCATCGCCTATTATGATGTGCTGTTGGCCGCGCAGGAAATCACTGTCCACGAAGCGTCGGTGAACCTGTTGCAAAGAGAACTCGAAGACCAGCAACACCGCCTTGAAGCGGGCACAGTTCCAAAATTCAACGTGCTGCGCGCCGATGTCGCCGTCGCCAATGAGCGGCCGAATCTGATCCAAGCGCGAAATAATTATCGCATCGCCAAAAACAATCTATCAAACCTGCTTGGTTACAATCTGCCGCGTGAAATTTGGGAGAATGTTCCGCTGAATCTGACCGACACGCTCGAAGCCGTGCCGTATGATGTGAACTTGCCCGACGCGATCCAGCAAGCGCTTGCCAGACGTACCGAACTCGTCGCGCTGCGCAAGACGGTGGAATTGCAACGGCTTAACATCGTCGACGCCAAGTCCGGTTACAAGCCGGTTGTCTCGCTTTTTGCCGGTTACGACTGGTATAACGCGCAATTTACGCCGCCGATCGAATTGGATCATGATATCCACGGCTGGAACGCCGGTGCGGAATTAAATTGGGATATTTTCGACGGCATGTTAACTCACGGCAAAGTCATCCAAGCCAAAGCGCTTTATGAAAAATCCAAAAATGATTTGAACGACGAGGCAAGACAAATCGAGCTCGATGTTCGTACCGCGTATTCGGATCTCATTGAGGCGCGCGAAGTATTGGATTCACAACAGGCGGTGCAGGCCGAGGCCGAGGAAGCCCTGCGTGAAGCCCGTTCCCGTGCTGAAGCTGGCACCGGAACGCAACTCGACGTGCTCGACGCCGAGACTTCGTTGACCCAGGCCCGCACGACGCAAGTTCAGGCGCTGCATGATTATGCCGTATCCCGCGCCAGAATTGAACGCGCTACTGGCGACGACATGGCTCAAGCTGAAAACGCGAAACCGTGATTTTATGGCAAAAATTCAACGCGCGTTGATTTCAGTCTCGGATAAAACCGGACTTGTGCCATTCGCACAAATTCTCGCGGCGAATGGCATCGAAATGATTTCCACCGGCGGCACGGCAAAAATTTTACGCGAAGCCGGATTCGCGGTGAAAGATGTCAGTGAACATACCGGCTTTCCCGAAATGCTTGATGGCCGCGTCAAGACGTTGCATCCCAAAATCCATGGTGGTTTACTCTTCATCCGCGGCAACGAAACTCACGACGCGACTGTAAAAGCGCACGGCATCCCGCCAATTGATCTCGTCGTCGTGAACCTTTATCCGTTCGAGCAAACCGTCGCACAGCCGGACGTGAGTCTAGATGACGCGATTGAAAACATTGACATCGGCGGACCTTCAATGCTGCGAAGCGCGGCAAAAAATAATGAAAGCGTGACTGTCGTGGTTGATCCTGAAGATTACGCTGAAATCGCCACACAAATCAATGTCAATGGCAACACAACTTTGGAATTGCGCCGTCAACTTGCAGCAAAGGTTTTTGCGCGCACGGCGGCTTATGACAATGCGATAGCTACGCATTTGCAAACGGAATTTAAAGTGGCGCAGGCTTCCAGCCTACCGTCTTCACTCTCAATTTCCGCACCCTTGGCGCAAACACTTCGTTACGGTGAAAATCCACATCAAGCGGCGGCGCTTTACGGTCGCTTCAATGAATTTTTCCACCAACTTCATGGCAAGGAACTTTCTTATAATAACATTCTGGATTTGACGGCGGCGGCGAATTTAATTGCCGAATTTGAAAAAGACGCGCCGACGCTCGCGATTTTGAAACACACGAATCCATGCGGCGTCGGCCAGGGAAAAAATTTGCACGAGGCTTGGGAGAAGGCTTTTGCAACCGATAAACAGTCGCCGTTTGGTGGGATCATTGTAATGAACCGAACTTTGGACGGTGTGTGTGCGGAAGCCATCGCGGAAATTTTCAGCGAAGTTATCGCCGCGCCGGACTTCACCGACGACGCACTGGTAGTTTTGCAAAGGAAGAAAAATCTACGGCTGCTGAAAATTTTGAAATCACCATTGGAAAGTTCGCCGTTCGATTTGCGCAGCGTGGGCGCAGATTCGTTTCTACTGCAGGAACGTGACTTGAAAATTATCAAGCGCTTAGATTTGAAAATTGTGACAAAACGGCAACCGACGGAAGCAGAATTACAGGCCATGCTATTCGGCTGGCGAGTGGTCAAGCATGTGAAGTCAAATGCAATTGTTTATACGAATGCCGACCGAACGTTGGGCATTGGCGCGGGACAAATGAGCCGCGTGGATGCGAGCCGGATTGCAATCTGGAAAGCCAGTGACGCAAAACTTTCGATCAAAAACGGTGTTGTTTGCAGTGACGCATTTTTCCCGTTCGCCGATGGATTGATTGCTGCAGCGGAAGCGGGCGCAACGGCGGCGATTCAACCAGGTGGCGATGGTTTTTACTGGCACACGGCATTTCCGGCACTGACAGCCGTGAAAACCGAAAGCTATCAAGAAATTAGCCAGTATATTAGTGTGAGCTGAACGAGGCAAACAATCGCAATGAGCGCCCAGACAAAAAATTCACGGGCGCGCAAACCGTGCTGATAAATAGTGGCGAGCCAGAACTGGAGTTTGGCAGAACCGAGAACAATGACGTCACCATTGCGAAGCGAAGCGGTTTGGACAGACTGTCCGTTGACAGCCACAAGCGCATTTGCAATTGCTCTAATAACGAAGCCCTGTTGCCGCTGAAATTCCAAACTCAGGTGCTGGTCCCAGACGCCGTCGTCTTCAAGTTCTAAATTATTTGTATTTGCGCGTCCGATGTAAAAAGGAAAAAAGCGGACAACAATTTGGCTGGCCGCCTTTTTTCCTAAAAGAATGTTAAGCTGAATCATCAAAAGACACGTCGCGGTACTTGAATTTGATCGCCAGGATAAACGGGCAAGTCTTTTGACGGGTCTTCAAGCGCTTCATTGCAATTCACTTTGATTTTTTCACCGTTGGCACGAATGAGCCAGACTTTTCGTTTATTGGCAAAATCAGTGAAATCGCCGGCAGATTGGATGGCTTTGGTAACAGTAGTCAGACCGACATAAAGCTGGCGACCGGGAGTTTTCACTTCACCGCCAACATAAAAGACTCGATCCTCTGATTTCACAGTAACAGTAAGTCGGACATAGTATTTCGGAACGTAAAGGTCGCGAATATCATTTTGCAATTGGCCGGGAGTTTTTCCGGCGGCTTGAACATCTCCAATGAGCGGCAATGAAATTGTGCCATCTTCCTTAATGGCCACTTCATGGTCTGGGCTTGCGCTTTGCGAATCCTCTTCAGGCGGCGCGCCAAAAAGGGTTACGATTACTGTTTCACCGACATGAAGTTGATCAGCGTAAGCAACGACTTGCCCTGTGTCCGTCACTGGTGCGCCAGTTGCATCAGCCATTGGAGGTGCCGGAGAATCGGAAAACACTGGCCCGTTGGACGGTGCTGATGCACAACTTGTGAGAATCAATCCCAAAAAAAGCGAACACAAGGACAGTCCGCACTTTGACAGTTTCCTAAATTGTTTCATTGGTGCTAATGCTTGCGAATTCCGACGCAAAATCAATACTTTTGTTTGATTTCTGCTTGAGCAGCGTCGTCAGAAGTTTTCGCATCAGCTCCCTGTTTGTCATCATGCGAATAGTAATAATCGTAATAGTAGCCGCTGTAGTAGTAATAGCTTTCGTCCTGCGACATGTTGATATTGTTGAGAACAATGCCGATGAGGTTGCCGCCGACCTTTTCGACCAATTGTTTGGCACGAACGTTCATTGGCTGCGGGTAACGACGGTATTGAATAACCTGTATCGCTATATCTACTTCGCTGGCCAAAACAGAAGCGTCGCTTACACCCAAGATTGGAGGGGAATCGAAGAAAATATAATCGTAACGTTGTTTCAATTCGGTGATCAAGTCTTTCATCTGCGGCGAATTCAAAACGCCCATGGAACTACTGGGTAATTTACCGCTGGCCATGAAATCAAGCGTCGGCAGGCTTGTCCTCTGAATAACTTCTTCGAGTGTATTTTGTTTAAGCAGGTAACTAACCAAACCGGTGGCGTTACTTAAGCCAAGAATTTTGTGCAACGTGGGACGACGTAAATCGGAATCCACAACGAGAATCCGGCCACCAGATTGGGCAAAGATAGTGGCCAAATTGAGTGTAGTTGTGGATTTGCCTTCGCCAGCTCCCGCACTGACAATGGCAATCGTATTCAGTTTTTCGTCTTTGCAAGAGAATTGAATGTGTGTTCGCAGAACACGATAAGCTTCGGCGTGGTGGTTCTCAGCATCTTCTTTAATTAAAGAACCAACATTTTGTGGAATGACGCCGAGCACGGGCAATTGCAGCGCACGTTCAACATCATCAATCGTCTTGACGCTGGTGTCCAGATATTCAATGAAAAACGCCAATCCAACACCAACAACCAGACCGACAACAATGCCCAAAATAATGTTCAAAGGTTTGTTGGGACGAACAGGATCTTTCCCCGGCTCCGCCTGGCGCGTTATTTCCACCATGGCAGTCTTGGGAATAGAAAGATCCAGTTTCTCCGATTCAATTTTTGCATAAAGAACTTTGTGCAAATCAACCAGGTTTTCAAGTTTGCGTTTTTCTTCCCAATAGGGCTGGCCTCTTGTGACTTCTTCCTGATCGTTTTTTCGGGCATCTTCAACGTCAGCGGTAAGCGAATCAAGCGCGGCTTTTTGGGCGCTCACGTTGTTTGCCAGACCGGCCATGATTCCGCTTGCACGGTCATCAACTTCATGATTAAGTTCGTCAACCAAATTTTGAACGCGAATTACATCCGGATGTTGGGGGGAATAATCACTCTTTAAAGTGGCAAGTTTTTGTTGGGCCTCGTCCAAATCAGTGAGCAACGTCGTCAGCGTTGTGTCTTGAACTTCCGTTGGAAGAACATCGCGCAATTTGTCAGGACTTAATTGCTGGAGTCCGGTCAATTGCTTTTGCAATTTCATATATGTCGCCTCGCCTTCGATACGCTGTTCGATGAATTCTTTCAATTCATCCGGCGTTATTGTAGGCGTCGACATGATGGAATTGGGATCCGTGTCATTAATGTTTAGTTCCTTGCGTAATTGATCCACTTTTTCCTGCTCGGCATCAATTTGTTCTTCTTCCTGATCAAAACTCTCTTGTAAAACTTTAATGCCGCCCATGGATTGTTGCATGCGCAGGTTCAGGCGGTAATTACGGTAGGCTTCAGCAATGGCATTGGCGATGCGCGCTGCTTCATCTTTGTCCTCACTGTAGACGGTAATTTCGATCAATTTAGTATTGCGAACGGTGTCTAAGGTCATCCGTTTTTTGAGCAACTCCATTGTTTCAGAAGTTTTAAGGGTCTCACCGCCGGCATATTTTTTACCCCATTCGGTATTTAAATTGAGATTTTCGATAACTTGGCCAAGAACGACTTGATCTTGGATAATCTCAAACGCAGTTTGAATGAAATAAGGATCGTATGGAAGATATGACTGGGTGTCGGTGAGTCCACGAATGTCATTGATGTCGGGATCAACCTGCATCCGAGTGGTGCTAGAATAGGATTCTGGCAAAATGAACGTCACTACT
>JBEKZT010000138.1:0-5884 GCA_049509595.1 Verrucomicrobiota bacterium | reverse complement strand
GCCGCCGAGCCTAAATCCTTCTGCTCAAGCGGATGGCAATCTACACATAATGTAACGAGGTTTTCCATGGGTTCGTCCCATGGGTCTTCGCAAGTGTAATTTCGGTGATGAGCTTGAAGCACTTTTTCAAAATTAGTCTTCCCACAGTTTTGGCAAATTCCTTTATCGCGTTCCAAAACTTCCAAACTCCGTCGCTTCCAACGCAGGTCGCTATATTTTTTCTTTTCTGGCCGCATAATTATTGGCCTTTCTCACGGCACGGGCAGTTCATCAAAGATTTTCTGGATGACCGTTTCGCTGGTTTTTTCCTCGGCCTCGGCTTCGTAGGTGATGGCCACGCGGTGACGCAACACGTCCATGCCGATGCTTTTCACGTCCTGCGGCGTGACGTAGCCGCGGCCTTTCAGGAACGCGTAGGCCTTGGCCGCCAGCGTGAGCGCGATGGTCGCGCGCGGCGACGCGCCGAGCTGGATGAAATCCTTCACCGCGATCTTGTAATGATCCGGATCGCGCGTGGCGCAGACGAGATCCACGATATAATCCTTCACCTTGTCGTCCACGTAAATGTCGTTGATGACTTCGCGCGCCTTGAGGATTTGTGCCGGCGTGACGACGGCGCTGCAAGTCGGCGTGCCGCTCGTTTTCGCCATCGCTTCCAAAATCTGCCGTTCTTCCGCGCGCGTCGGATAACCGATTTTTAATTTCAACATGAACCGATCCACCTGCGCTTCGGGCAATGGATATGTTCCTTCCTGTTCAATCGGATTTTGCGTCGCCAAAACCAAAAACGGTTCTTCGAGCTTGAAAGTCTGGTCGCCGATGGTGACCTGTTTTTCCTGCATCGCTTCGAGCAACGCGCTTTGCACCTTGGCCGGCGCGCGATTGATTTCATCGGCGAGCACGAGGTTCGCGAACACCGGCCCTTTGCGCGTGGTGAAGGTACCGGATTGCGGATTGTAAATTTGCGTGCCGATGACGTCGGCGGGCAGCATGTCCGGCGTGAATTGCAGGCGCGAGAATTTCACGCTGATGCACGCGGCCACGGATTTTACGGCCAAGGTTTTCGCCAGCCCCGGCACGCCTTCGAGAAGAACGTGGCCATTGGCCAGCAGCCCAATGACAAGCCGCTCGGTCAAATAATGCTGACCGACGATGACTTTGCCGAGTTCGTTAAATAGCGGATGTGTGAAAGCACCCGCCTCCTTTACCGCTTCGTTAATTGCGCTGATTCCTGTATTCATTTTTTATTATTTTACAGACAGATGGACAGCGAGACCAGCTTATGCGTTCAGCAGAAATTAAAAATTTTCTCTAAAATCTCTGTCGAACTTCAGTGATGTCGCGCGCGATTTGCTCGCGTAGTTCTTTTGGGGAGGTAAATTTTTTCTCGTCGCGCAGTCTTTCACCGATTTCAATTTCCAATTCGTCGCCGTAAAGCTTACCACTAAAATCAACCAAATACGCCTCAACGCGAAGCTCCAATTTACCTGACGCAATCGTCGGGCGAAAACCGATATTTAACGCAACGCGATAGTTTTTTTTCTTCACGTTCGTCAAACCAGAATAAACGCCATTCGGCGGAAGTAACCGCCCAGTTACTTCAAGATTTGACGTTGGGAATCCAAGTTTGTGGCCGAGTTTGTCTCCTTCAGCCACGAGACCTGAAATGGCGTAAGTTCGTCCGAGCATCTGGCTTGCGGCGTCAAAATCACCCGCACGAATCGTTTCGCGAATCCGGGTGCTGCTGACAACTTGTCCGTCAAGTGAAACGGCGGCGAGTCCGTGAACTTGAAAACCGATTTCGCTGCCAAGTTTTTTCAGCAGCGCGACATCACCGCTACGTTTGTAGCCGAAGACAAAATCCGCACCGACGCAAACGCTGTGAAGTTTTCCAAAATCTTGTGCAAGACTTCGGATGAATTCCTCGCCAGTTTGCTCGCTGAATTTCTTGTCGAATTGAATCAGTAAGAGCGCATCCGCGCCGAGCGATTCAATCGCGCGCAATTTTTGCGGCAGCGAATAAATCAACGGCGGCACTCTATCTGGCGCGACGATGGAATTTGGATGGCGGTCGAACGTCAGGACGACCGCCATAGCGTCGTGTTGACGTGCATCGGAAATTGTCTGTCGGATGATTTGTTGATGGCCAAGGTGCACGCCGTCAAAAAAGCCAATCGCGAGGCAGACTTTTTTGCCTTTGGCTTCTAATTCGTTTGCAGCGTGGATGATTTTCATGACGCAGCCAGTTTCAAAAACGGAATCACTCTTTGTTCCAGCTCACTTGACGTCAGATTCAAAATTTCGTCTAGCGGCTTTGCATCGGCAACATCAAATTTTCCTGAAACACTGCGCCGCAACGTCGCCAGATGCGCGCCGCAGCCGAGTTTCTGGCCGAGATCGTGCGCGATGCTGCGGACGTAAGTTCCCTTCGTGCAGGCGACGCGAAACTGGCCGAGCGGCTCGGAATAGTTCGTGAAGCGGAAATTGTAGACGTGGATGACGCGCGGCTCGCGCACGACTTCGATGCCTTTGCGCGCGAGTTTGTAAAGCGGGACGCCGTTCATTTTGATGGCCGAAACCATCGGAGGCATTTGCATCTGATCGCCGATGAACTTGGCGGCTTCTTCGTTCAATCCTTCGAGTGTCAACGGTGGAACAGGTTTCGTTTCGAGAATTTCGCCATCGGCGTCGTAGCTGTTCGTCGTCTCGCCGAATTTAATTGTGCCTTCGTAAACTTTGTCGTCGCCCATCAATTTTTCGGAGAGCTTCGTGCCGCGTCCGAGGACGATGATTAAAAGTCCGGTCGCGTTTGGGTCGAGCGTGCCGCAATGGCCGATTTTTTTGATTTGAAAGCGGCGGCGGATCGCGTCCACGACATCGTGCGAAGTCGGGCCTGCGGGTTTATCAATGAGAATCGCGCCATCAAATGCGGAAAAATCTTGCATGAAAATTATCGGGCGTTGTTCAACGCCTTTTTCACCGCGGCAATCACTTTGCGCTGAACCGAAAGCGGTTTGCCGGGAATCCGCGCGCCCGCCGCCGCCGAATGTCCGCCGCCGCCGAATTGCGCGGCGATTTCGTTCACGTTAATCTTGTCGCTTTTCGAGCGCAGGCTAAAGCGCGTGAGTTCGGGTTCGATTTCCTCAAAGACGCACGCGACCACGACGGGCTCGATGGCGCGGATGTGGTCAATGAGTCCCTCGGAATCGTTGCTCTCCGCGCCGGTGCGGTTGAAATCACTTTTCTTCAGCCAGAACCACGCGATGCGGTCATCGGCGGTAAGGCGGAATTTGCTGTAGACGTGCTTGAGCAGCCGCGCGCGAGAGAGCGGATAGGATTGATAAACTTCGTCGCAAATCTTCGCGAGGTTCGCACCGCGCGTGACGAGTTCCGCGCCGGTGTGAAACGTGCCGGGGCGCGTCGTGGGATACTGAAACGAGCCGGTATCGGTGGAAACGGCGGTGAACAGGAGGTCGGCAATTGGCTTGGTGACCGGCCAGCGCGCGATTTTGAGCACGCGATAAATCAATTCGCCGCAGGAAGGTTCGCGCCCGGAAACCCAGTTGATGTCGGCGTAGCGCGTGTTGCTTTCGTGATGGTCAATGTTGATGAAAATTTTCCGGTCGCCGATGCACTTGCCGACTTTTCCGAGCCGCTCGAAGCTCGCGCAATCAGTCGCGATGACGCAGTCGAATTTTTTGCCGCTCTTCGGTTTTTGAAAAACGCCGTCGGGGTCGAGGAATTTTAATTTCTGCGGAATGGCATCTTCGTTCCAGCAAACAACTTTTTTGCCTTCGTTCTGCAACGCCAGCGCGAGGCCGAGTTGCGAGCCGATGCAATCGCCGTCAGGCCGGATGTGGCCGACGACGCAAAAAGTTTTATGCTCGCGGATGACTTCGATGATCCGGTCAATGATTTTGGGATAGCTTTTCACGAATTATTCGGTTGTCGGCTCTTCGGTCGGGCCGCTGTCGGCGGGCGCGGATTTTTCTAGCTCTTCGATGATTTGCAGCACCTTGTTGCCGCGCACGATGGAATCGTCGAAGACAAATTTCAGCGCGGGCGTGTATTTTAAAATGATGGAGCGCGCGACGAGACTTTGGATGCGCGCGCGATGTTCGGTGAGCAATTGGAAGCCGCGTTTTTGCTGATCCGCGTTGCCAAGGATGCTGACGAACACGACGGCGGATTTCAAATCGCCGGCGACGTCCACGTCGTTGACGGTGATCAAGCCCGCGTCGCTGACGTGAAATTCGCGGCGGACGGCCTCGCCGATTTCGCGCTTGAGCAGTTCGCGCACACGTTGGAGTCGGAGGCTGGCCATGGTTTTCGTTAATCGTTAAATTGTGAATCGTTGAATCGCGAACCGTTTTAGCGATGCAACGATTCAACGCCTGTCATAATTTTGCCGCAACTTTTTCAATCGTATAACATTCAATCGCGTCGCCGACTTGAAAATCACTGAAACCTTCAATACGAATGCCGCATTCCATTCCGGCGCGAACCTCGTTGACCTCATCTTGAAAACGGCGTAGTGATTGCGTGACACCTTCGTAAATCACGTCCTTGCGCCGCCGCACGCGGACTTTGCCTTTGACAATGCGGCCACTGGCAATCATGCAGCCGGCAACCGGCGCACCTTTGGACAATTCAAAAACCTGCCGCACTTCCGCCGACCCGATGACGATTTCCTTGACAAGCGGATCAAGCAATCCGGCCATCGCCTCTTTCACCTGGTCAATCAATTCATAAATGATCGCGTAGAGTTTGATTTGCACGCCGGTATGTTTGGCTTTTTCAGCGGCGGTATTATCCACACGCGTGTGAAAACCAAGAATGACCGCGCTCGACGCGGACGCCAGAGCGACGTCGTTTTCCGTGATCGTGCCGACATCGCTGTGGAGAATTTCGAGTGACACTTTTTCCGCCTCGATTTTTTTGAGCGCTTCCACAATGGCCTCGACCGAGCCTTGCGTGTCGGCTTTAACGACAACCTTGAGCACTTTGCTTTGTGCCGCTTCGAGCGACGCAAATAAATTTTCGAGCGTCACCTTCGAACGATTTTCCAAATCCAGCGTTTTTGTATCGTGAGCGCGTTGCTCAGTCAATTCGCGCGCAGCTTTCTCGTCTTCGACCGCGCTGAATTCGATTCCCGCTTCCGGTACGCCATTCAGGCCAAGCACTTTCACCGCGACAGACGGCCCGGCTTCCTTGAGCCGCTGACCTTCTTCGTTGATGAGCGCGCGCACCCGGCCATAATGCTCGCCGCACAAAATTACATCGCTAACGCGCAGCGTCCCTTTGCGCACAAGCACTGTCGCGGTCGGGCCGCCGGGTTCGACGCCGGATTCAATGACGTTGCCTTTGGCGCGGCGATTCGGATTCGCCTTCAATTCCAATAAATCGGCCTGGAGCAAAATCATTTCTAGCAATTTATCCACGCCCTGTTTTGTGAGCGCGGAAACGTCGACAAAAATTGTCTCGCCGCCCCAATCATCCGGCACAAGACCTTTTTCCTGTAACTGCTGGCGAACTTTCATCGAATTCGCATTGGGATGATCAATTTTATTGACCGCGACCAAAATCGGAACTTTCGCGGCTTTCGCGTGATTCATCGCCTCAATCGTTTGTGGCATGACGCCGTCATTGGCCGCAACAACGAGTACGACAATATCCGTAACGTTCGCTCCGCGCGCGCGCATCGAACTGAACGCCGCGTGGCCGGGCGTGTCAAGGAACGTGATTTGCGCCAGTTCATTTTTACGCTCCGGATGCGGCACGGAGATCGTGTAAGCGCCGATGTGTTGCGTGATGCCGCCAGCTTCACCCGCCGCTACATTTGCCTTGCGAATCACGTCAAGCAGCGACGTTTTGCCGTGGTCAA
>JBEKZT010000137.1:0-5905 GCA_049509595.1 Verrucomicrobiota bacterium | reverse complement strand
GACAGGCTCATGAATGCCTGAAGCATTGCATCGAAAAGTATCAGACAAAACCGCTTTGCGAGTCAGTGGTGTTGGATTTCGGGTGCGGTTGCGGCAGGGTTTCACAGTTCTTTGTAGCCGAGGTCGCGCAGCTCCATTCTGCTGACGTGGATCCTACGGCCATAGCCTACCTTAAAAAGGCCTTCCCCGGCATCCGAACTCATGTAAATGGCGCCATGCCTCCGTTGCCTTGCGCGGACTCATTCTTTGACGTTGTATATTCATGGTCGGTATGGACTCATTTGCCTTACGAGTCCCAGGAGCTTTGGCTGAAGGAGATGGTCAGGATTTTGAAACCGGGCGGAGTGGCATTAATCACAACGCAAGGCCCGACGGTGTTGCGAAACTTTCTGGAATCGCCCAAAGTTGAGGAGCCATGGCGGGGAACAACCGAAAAAGACCTGCTTACTTCCGGCAGTCTCTACAAAGACTACCCATTCCTCACTGATAAAAAGTCTCCCTTAAAACGGCTCCTTTCCGGCATTGAAGGCCGTTACGGTCTCGCGTTTCATTCCCCCAAATACATCAGGGAGAAATGGTCTGATTATCTCGAGATTGCCGAGGTTCAGGAAGGGAGCATGCACAACCAACATGATCTGGTTGTTGCCAGGAAGAGAAACGTCTGAAGATCATGGTTTAATCAGGGCGAGCCACGACGGCGGCAGGTTTTTCTTCACTTCCACCGCGTCAAAAATCTGGCCGTGCTGGATACCGGTTTTTTTCGCCCACGCCGCCATGCGACCGACGCCTTCTTCGAGTGAAACATTCTTGATCAAATCGCCGAAGTATTTTTGAACCTTCTCGTGCGCGGAATACGCGTGAACGACTTCGTTGCGCGCGTCCAGATGCCGGATGTCCAGCGGGGCGTTCATCGCCTGCGCCACCACCCGCGCCAGTTCGGAAACCGAATAGGGCTTGTCCGCGCCGACGTTGAAAATCTGATTACAAGCCGCCGGCCGTTCAATGCTCGCGGCGATGACCGGCGCGACGTCGGAGATGTAGCTGAAGGCGCGCGTCTGGCTGCCGTCGCCAAAAATCGTCATCGGCTGGTGCTGCATGATTTGATTCATGAAAATGCCGATGACATTGCGATAACGGTCGCCGAGATTCTGGTTCTCGCCATATACATTATGCGGGCGAAAAATAATGCTGTTCAGGCCGAACATCTCGTGCGCCTCCTTCAAGTCCAGCTCGACGGCATATTTGGCGATGCCATACGGGTCTTCCGGCTGCGGTGTCGTGGTCTCCGCCATCGGCAGTTGATTGCGTCCGTAAACCGCGATGGACGAAGTGAACACGAAACATTTCACGGTGCCGGCGTTCACGGCGGCGTTGATCAAATTGATGCTGCCCAGCAGGTTGTTGGTGTAATTGAAATGCTTGATGAAATGACTCAAGCCCTCGGCGGCATAGGCGGCCAGATGAAAAACGTAATCGAAATGGTGTTCGGCAAAAAGGCGTTGGATCAACGCGGCGTCATTGACCGAGCCTTTCACAAAGACGGCCTCCGCCGCGACATTTTCAGCCAAGCCGCCGCTTAAATCGTCCAGCGCGACGACGCGATGTTTTTTGCGGATGAGCTCGCGACAAACGTGCGAGCCGATGAATCCCGCCGCGCCGGTGACCAGTATGTTTGCGCTCATAGTTTGTCGTTGACCGCCTTCCGGCGATTTCACCGTGAATTTGGAGCGGACTTAATACCTAAAAAACGGACGAAGGCCAATTGAAAAGGCAACCCCGATTTGTGGATTTTTAACCGGCGACATTCAACTTGATGAAATCCAATACTTCCGCCACGGATTCGGTTATGGACAATTTGTCCGTGTGCAGTTCAATCTCCGGTTTTTCCGGCGGTTCGTAGCGCGAAGAGATGCCGGTAAATTCGGCGATTTCGCCTTTGCGGGCTTTGGCATAAAGACCTTTGGGATCGCGCCGCTCGCAAACTTCCAAGGGTGCATTGACGTAAATTTCAATGAACCGGCCTTGCTCAATCAACGTTCGCGCCTGCCTGCGGTCAGTGCGATATGGCGAAATCACCGCGACAATGCAAATCACCCCCGTCGCGGCGAAAAGCTTGGCCAGCTCGCCAATGCGCCGGATGTTCTCCTTGCGATCTGCGGGCGAAAATCCCAAGTCCGAACACAAGCCGGCCCGCAGAACATCACCATCCAGCACGCAAACCGGCTGGCCCCTGGCCAACAGTTCCTGTTTCAGTTGCGCTGCGATGGTGCTTTTGCCGGCACCGCTGAGACCGGTCAGCCAGAGAACGTATCCATTCAACTGAACGCGTTGCCCGGTGATTGCTTTCTGATTGGCGGATGATGGGATTGCCTTTGATTTCGGCATACGTTGCTTTTTGTATAAGAAATTCCATCATCCCCGGCTTGTCCACACAAATGTCGGTTCCGGCACGATGGAGAACTTTATTCGCTTCATTGCAGCACGGTGGTCGGGGGAATGGCACTGACAACAGCGGCTGAAGGTAATGTTGGATCAACATAGATTCGATTAAATAAATTCACCAATCCCTGCTCAACTGTCCCTTTAGGATTATCAAGCGAAACGATTTGCTTCTGGCCATTCGATAATTCAACAACAAGGTTTCGGTCAAATTTTGCGACGCGCGGAGCGTTTTGACCAGACGCAAATATGCTTTGACCCCACCATCCTTCAGGTATTGGCAGTCCAAGCAGATGCATCATTGTCGGCGCAAAGTCGAGTTGAGTATGCATCTGCTTTAGGTCCACTTTGGGCAAATTCTGGCCGCTTAAGAACACCAGCGGAATACGTGAAAAATAAGTCGAAGGATAACCGGGAATTGAATTTAAAGCTTCAGCGTGAGGAAAATTGTGGTCGGCGGTCAATACAACGAGCGTATCTTCAGTCAATAGGTTTTGATCCCGCATTGCCTGTATTGTCAGCCCCATGTCGTAATCGTGCCGGAAGATGCCCGCTTCGATGTCGTTGGCTTGAGCATTACTGCACAGCTGCGCAAGGCCGGGCGGTGGCTGGGGATATTCCAAAGTGCCAAAATAATCGCGTGGATAAGGCCCATGCGTGTCCACATTCGCCACGTGGATGTAAATTTTCTTGCCCCAGTCTTGTCGCAACAAATCCAATGCGGTTTGATAAAGTACACGATCCATCAATCCCCAGCCTTCGATAAACGGCTGTTTATGCGGATCGCCTCGCCAATTTTCCAGTGACAGGATATGTTGGAAGCCGAATTTTTTCAAAACGGCTTCGTTATTGTTTAGGGTTTTGGAGGCACTCATAAGAAAATACGTATCGTACCCTTGGGCATTCAAATATTTTACCAGCGACAATTCATCTTTACTCGCTAAAAGAGCATTCGCGTTGGGATGACTGTTATATGTTACTGAAAGCCCCGGCTGAGTCGGCAACGCCACTGTCTGATAATTCACAAACATGCCCTGCTGAATGGCAGGCGAACTATAGAACGGCGTAAATTCCGGCGGCAGGTTGGTGTTGTAGGGGGCAAGAAAATCGAGCGATAACGATTCGGTTGCAAAAACCACGATATGATTGAAGGGCTTCAAGCCCAATGGCGGATATTGCCGTGGCCCTAAAGGTAGGTGCCAAGCCTGCAGGGTTGTCGACATGGAACTCAATTCACTTGTTGGATGCACCTCTAATGGTTTAGGCAGATTCTCAATTGCTTTGAATAAAACAACCACCGGATTATCTCCCAACGTCCGCAAGCGATATACTTGATCATCCCGCCAAATTCCCATTTTGGGCTGGCCGATTGCCGATGTGAATAATGTAACTGGCCTAAACAGTTGATTTGTATCACGCAAATACAAAAGACTCCATAAAATCACTAGCAACAGCACCATTCCGCGCACATGGATCTGTGTGATTGTTTTTCCGTGGCGGTAAATTAACCATGTTGACAAAACACCGCTGGCCGCATACAGAATAATTATCATCCAAACCACTCCGTTGAGGTAATTCACCCAGTTGTTCTCACTCGCAATCCATAAGTAGTACGGCTGTAATACGTTGCCCGATTGATATATAAATGCCGCATTCACACCGTAAAGAAGTAGATAAAACCATGCGAATGCCGCCGCCACCCACCTTACCCGCAGATGTCTTAGCAAAAATGTCAGCCCCACCCAATATCCTATGATTCCATACAACCCACCATAGAGGAAATATTCCCAAAATTTTACCGTGCCTACTGAAAGGCTAAGTGTACGAATCCCCATGATCCACATCATTCCAATCACAATCAGCAACGGCAATAGTTGGAACCATGCTTCTAAAGTCAAATTTGGCAACCACTTCTTCATATTTTTAGTTTTCAAATCTTCTGAAAAATAACCCGGTAAATCATAGCAAAGCTCAATCCGCTGAACAAACTCAAAACTAAAAAAAACAAAAAAACCGATTTTACCCTACAAACGGAATTGTTGCGCAATTGGAATCCGCCGACCGATGCCGAAGGCATGAGGAGACACTTTCAAGCCGGCCGCAGCCTGCCGGCGTTTGTATTCGCTGAAGGTGAGCTTGTTAATGACATCGTTGACAATGCCCGCATCAAAACCACGCCGGATGATTTCTTCCCTGTTCAAATTCTGGACGACGTATAAATCCAGAATGGCGTCGAGCGTTTCATATTCGGGCAATGAATCCTGATCAGTTTGGTTGGGACGCAATTCGGCGCTGGGGAGTTTCAAAATGGAGGCTTCGGGAATGATGATTTTCCCGCGATTGACCCAGCGCGCGATTTGGTAAATGTCCGTCTTGAAAACGTCCGCCAGCGGCGCGAGCGCGCCGTTCATGTCGCCGTAAAGCGTGCAATAGCCGACGGCCATTTCCGACTTGTTGCCGGTCGTCAACACGAGCGCGCCAAACTTGTTGGACAACGCCATCAGCGTCACGCCGCGCAGCCGCGACTGCACATTTTCCTCCGTCGCGTCCGGTTTCGTTCCGTCAAATATTTCCGCCAGTTGTTTTTCCACCGCCTGAAACACCGGTTCGACCGGCAAAACGTCGTAGCGGATGCCGAGATTTTTTGCCAGCGCCGCGGCGTCGCTTAAACTGCCCGGGCTCGAATAACGCGCGGGCATCGCCACGCCCAAAACATTTTCCGCGCCGAGCGCGTCCGCCGCCAGCACGGCCGTCAGCGCCGAATCAATGCCGCCGGACAGCCCGACAATCACGGATTTGAAACCGCATTTTTGGACGTAATCGCGGATGCCCAGGGACAGCGCGGAAAACAATTGCTGCTCGCGCGCGGGGAATTCCTTCGCCCCTTCCCTCACCCGGCCTTCGGCCATCGTCTCCCATCCGATGGGCGAGGGTTCCAAATCCGCGACCAAAACATCTTCCGCAAAACCCCTGCCCTGCACGATGACTTCGCCGCGCGAATCAAGCGCAACGCTGTGGCCATCAAAAATCAGTTCGTCATTTGCGCCGACCAGGTTGACTTGGACGATTGAAATTTTTTCATCGCGGGCGACTCGTTGAAGCATTTCCAATCGCATGCGCTCCTTGCCGTCGTGCCACGGGGACGCGGAAAGGTTGAGAATGATTTTTGCGCCCTGCGCGACGAGTTCTTTGACGGGGTCGCGGCGATAACGGCGCTCGGGCCAGAAATCCTGATCGTTCCAGATGTCTTCGCAAATCGTGACGCCGAGTTTGCATCCATTGAATTCAAACGGCGCAACATTTCTGGCCGGCTCAAAATAGCGGTCTTCATCAAAAACGTCGTAGGTCGGTAGCAGGCATTTGTTCGCGCGCCAGATGATTTTCCCGTTTTGCAAAATGGCGGCAGAATTATACAGCGCGCGTCCGGGGCGTTCGGGATTTTTATCCACGTAACCGACGCATAATG
>JBEKZT010000136.1:0-6011 GCA_049509595.1 Verrucomicrobiota bacterium | reverse complement strand
CAGGTGCCCGAAGACAAGCTGGTTCTGGACACGCTTCCCCAAGACACCAGCTTCGCCCAGCGACGTTACACCGCCCCGGACGGTTTCTGGGTCAACGCCAACATTGTTTTGATGGGCATGGATCGAACCAGCATTCATAAGCCGGAATTTTGCCTGCCGGGACAGGGCTGGCGCATTGACCAAAAAACGACCGTCAATATTCCCATTGAAGGCACCAATGCTTATCAGCTGCCGGTGGCAAAATGGCTGATCACCAATTTTATTCAAACACCCGACGGAAAAAAAACGGAGGTGCGCGGCCTTTACGTATTCTGGTTTGCGGCGGACAACGAGGAAACCGCCAGTCACTGGCGGCGCATCTGGTGGTTGACGCGGGACTTGCTGGAAACCGGGGTGCTGCAGCGCTGGGCCTATGTCAGTTACTTTGCCATTTGCGAACCGGGACAAGAGGGCGCCACATTTGACCAAATGAAAAGACTTATCGCCGGCTCAGTGCCGGAATTTCAAATGCTACCAAAATCCCCGGGCGCCGCGGCGCAACCATGATGCAAACATTGCTTCGCGACGAAAAATCTGCTACAAGCCTCCTTCGCTGAAAATATGTTGCAACGCGACCGCCAGATACGAACACAAATCCACCAATTGGTGGATGCCGGTATTTTTGCCATGAGCTTCTGGCTGGCGTATGAATTGCGTTCCGCGCCACAAATCATCGCGTGGCTGAATCTCGTTCCAATCTCGCCCCAAAACGCCTTTAAAGAATTTGTGGGGCTTTACATCGTCCTGATCCCGGCCGCGCCGTTGATTCTCGAATCACAGGGATTTTACAACCATGCCATACTTGGCCCGCGCCATGAGATTCTATGGCCGCTTTTCAAAGGTTGTTTCCTCACCACCGTCGGCCTGGTGCTCACTCTGTATGCATTGCATTTGAATGTTCCGCGCTGGGTGATGGTATGGTTCGGCCTTATCAGTTTTTGTCTGGTGTATCTCAAGGAAGAAATCCTGCGGTTTGCCTTTAAAAGCAAAATCGGCCAATCGCAATATAAACGCCGTTTCATCCTCATCGGCGCGGGGAGCGAACCGACGCGCCTGCACCAAAAATTGAAAGAACGCAACGACGAGAGCGTCGAAATAGTGGCCGAATTAAACCTCAACGAATCGTCCGTGGAGCGACTCGTTGAACTGCTGCACGATCATTCCGCCAACGGGGTCATCGTCAGCGCCAAACACGCCTATTTTGAGCGCGTCGAGAATATTATCAAGGTTTGCGAACTGGAGGGCGTTGAGGCGTGGCTGATCGCCGATTTTTTTGCACCGCAAATCGCGCGCGCGAGTTTCGACGAATTGCTCGGCCATCCCCTGATCATCTTTCGCACGGCACCGGAAATGTCCTGGCCGGGCATCATTAAACTGCTTACGGATTTCTTCAGCGCACTGGTGCTGCTGCTTTTGCTGACCGTGATTCCCGTGATTCCCATCATCGCATTGATGATCAAACTGACCTCCCCCGGCCCCGTGTTTTTCAGGCAGCAACGCTCCGGCCTCAACGGCGCGCCGTTCACGCTCTACAAATTCCGCACGATGGTGACCAACGCCGAGCAATTCAAACACGAACTGGAGGCGATGAACGAAATGCGCGGCCCCGTTTTCAAAGTCACCAACGACCCACGCATCACACCGCTGGGAATATTTTTGCGCCGTTACAGCCTCGACGAATTGCCGCAGCTCTTCAACGTCCTGCGCGGCGAAATGAGCCTCGTCGGCCCGCGCCCGCTGCCGGTTGACGAAGTCAAACGCTTCGATGATTTCGCCCATCGCCGCCGTCTAAGCGTCAAGCCCGGCCTCACCTGCCTGTGGCAAATCAGCGGACGCAATCAAATCACGGATTTCAAGGAATGGGTGCGGCTCGACCTCGAATACATTGACAACTGGTCGCTCTGGCTGGACTTCAAAATTTTGCTGCGCACCATTCCCGCAGTCTTTGCCGCAACCGGCGCAAAATGAAATCGTTTAATCATTGAATCAGCGGACTGTTTCAATAAGCTTCCATCGTTTCTCGGTTCAACGATTAACAATTTAACGTGATGAAAAAACCCACATCCGTCGTCACTGGAGCGGCGGGATTTCTCGGATCGCACCTGACCGACTTGCTGCTCGCGCGCGGCCACAAGGTCATCGGCATTGATAATTTTGTCACCGGGAGCGTTGATAACATTTCCCATCTCGGCGGCAATCCGGATTTCAAATTCATCCAGCAGGACGTGACCGAATTTATTTTTCTCGATGTGCCGGTGGATTACGTCTGGCATTTCGCGTCACCCGCCAGTCCGATTGATTATCTCGAACTGCCGATTCAAACCTTGAAAGTGGGCTCGCTGGGCACGCACAAGGCGCTCGGTCTTGCCAAAAATAAAAGGGCGCGTTTCCTCATCGCCTCGACTTCGGAAATCTACGGCGACCCGCTCGTCCATCCGCAAACGGAAGAATACTGGGGCAACGTCAACACCATCGGCCCGCGCGGCTGTTACGACGAAGCCAAACGCTTCGCCGAGGCGATGACGATGGCCTACCATCGCGAACATAAGGTTGAGACGCGCATTGTCCGTATTTTTAACACCTACGGGCCGCGAATGCGGTTGAACGATGGCCGCGTCGTGCCCGCCTTCATCAGCCAGGCGCTTAAAAACAAACCCGTCACCGTCTTTGGCAAAGGCAAACAGACGCGCAGCTTTTGTTACGTCTCGGATTTGATTGAAGGCATATATTGTTTAATGATGAGCAGTTGTGACCAACCGGTGAACATCGGCAATCCGATCGAGATGACGATGTTGCAATTTGCCGAAGAAATCATTCGCGCGACAAAATCCAAAAGCAAAATCGTCTTCAAACCGCTGCCGCAGGATGACCCCAAACAGCGCAAGCCGGACATCAGCCGCGCAAAAAAAATTCTTGGCTGGTCACCCAAAGTTCCATTGGCCAAAGGCCTCACGGACACCATCGCCTATTTCAAGACGAAGGTCTGATTACAGGCTTCGCCCAAATGATTTTTCGCGCGCGCCAGTTTGAATTTATTTTTCCCCAACCGGCGCTCGTCATGGGCATTATCAATGTTACGCCGGATTCCTTTTCCGACGGCGGAAAGTTTTTGGATGCAAACGCCGCCGTTGAACACGCACTGGAACTCGTCGCCCAAGGGGCGGACATTCTCGACATTGGCGGTGAATCCACGCGGCCGGGCGCCGACCCCGTCATTGAAACCGAGGAATTGCGGCGCGTTTTGCCTGTCATCAAAAAACTTGGCGGCAAAATCAAAATTCCGCTTTCGATTGACACGATGAAACCCGCCGTTGCCCGCGCCGCGCTCGAAGCGGGCGCGAGCATCGTCAACGATGTTGCGGCCAATCGCAGCGACAGTGAAATGTGGAAAATTGTCTCAGAATTTCGCGCGGGCTACATTTGCATGCATGCAAAAAAAAATCCGGTTTATGAAGACGTCGTTCGTGATGTTGGTGATTTTTTCCAGGGACGGCTGCGACGACTGAATGCCTGCAGCGTCATGACAGATCAGGTTGTTTTTGATGTTGGTGTCGGTTTTGGAAAAACGTTGGAACAAAATTTACAGTTGCTCGCGAACCTGCGGGGTTTTACAAAGTTGCAGCGCCCGTTGCTCCTCGGCGTTTCGCGAAAGTCTTTCATCGAAAAATTATTGGGTGCAACATTGAATGAGCGTTTGCCTGCGTCGCTTGCGTGTGCGATTCTGGCGATTGAATCGGGCGTGCAAATCATCCGCGCCCACGACGTGGTGGAAACGGTTCAGGCCATCCGCATGACGGAAGCCGTGCTTGCTCGAATGAAAAAATGATTTGGACTTACATACAAAACGGTTGGCGGCCCGCGCTGGAAATTTTAATCCTCGCGGTGGGTATTTATTACACGACGCGATTTCTTCGCGGCACACGCGGCTGGCCGGTGGTCATTGGATTCGTCATCGTGTTGCTGGTACTGGCGCTGGTGACGACAATTCTGGATTTGAAAGTGTTGAGCTGGTTGCTCGGCACGTTCTCGGCATTTCTCGCCGTGGCCGTTCTGATTATTTTTCAACCGGAATTGCGCCGGTTGCTCGCCGAACTTGGCAACCTGCCGCTCTTCGCAACCGCGCATGAAAAACGCGAAAGCATTGAAGTTATCATTCAAACTTGTGAACGCCTGTCCGAAGTGCGAATCGGCGCACTCATCGCCATTGAGCAATCTATCCAACTTCAGGAGGCGGTGGAGTCCGGTGTTCGCGTGGATTGCGAAGCCACGCCGGAAATGCTCGAAACGATTTTTTTTCCGAATAACGCGATTCACGATGGCGGTGTCATTATCAAAGGCGACCGCATCGCTTATGCCGCGTGCATTTTTCCCCTGACGCAACGAACGGGTTTGAATAAATCGCTCGGCACGCGCCATCGTGCCGCGATCGGTTTGAGTGAGGAAACGGATGCGGTCATTATCGTCGTGTCCGAGGAAACGGGCATGATTTCGCACGCTTACAAAGGCCAGCTCGTGCGTGGAGTTACCCTAGAGGAACTGCGCGCGTTTCTGACTTTTGTACTGGTGCAACCGGCCAAATCGCACAGCCTCATCGAATGGATCCGTTCGATGAGGCTAGGTGAACATGCCAAGACCGATCCGGACATTGTCATCAAACACGAAGTCCGCCCCGCAACCAAACCAACGAGTCATTAAATTATGGCATTGCGCGATTGGGTAACAAAAGATTTGATGTGGAAATTGGCTTCGCTGGTTGTAGCGGCGGCCATTTGGCACATCGTTCACGTCACAATTCGCGGTGAGCCCCAGGTGGAAAATCCGCTTGCCATGACGAGTTCGATTACATTTAACAATTTGCCCGTATTGGTCGTTTCTGCGGCGGCAGACGTGCGCGAATTCACGGTGAACCCCAATGCGGTGAGTGTTACTATCAGCGGCGCAGAACCAATTGTGGCAGCTTTGAAACAAAACGAAATTCATCCGATGGTTAATCTCACGGGCATCGAAGCGGCGCAGGATTTAAGCAAGCGCGTGGACGTTTCCACGCCGCCCGGCGTCACGCTCGTCAATGTCGAACCGGCGGACGTAAATGTGGTTGTGCCGCCAAAATAATAATGAGTGCGCCAAAGAAAATTTTTGGAACCGACGGCGTTCGCGGCACGGCGAATGTCGAACCGGTCACGGCAGAAACCGCGCTGAAACTCGGCCGCGCCGCCGCGCACGTTTTCAAAAATCTCGAATCGCAGTCGCGCGGGCGCGGCAAGCACAAAATTGTCATCGGCAAGGACACTCGGCTTTCCGGCTATATGCTGGAGAACGCCATTTCGTCCGGCATCCTTTCGATGGGTGTGGATGTTCTTTTCATCGGGCCGCTGCCGACGCCGGGCGTGGCTTACGTTGCACGCAGTTTGCGTGCGGACGCAGGCATCGTCATCACCGCCTCACACAATCCTTACGAGGACAACGGCATCAAATTTTTCGGTGCCAACGGTTACAAATTGGATGACAAGATTGAAAATGAGATTGAAGGACTTGTTTTCAGCGGCGAAATTGAAAAGGTTCGCCCGACCGCCGGTGAAATCGGCAAGGCCGTCCGCATTGACGACGCGCTTGGCCGTTACATCGAATTTGCCAAGTCCAGTTTCCCGCGCGGCATGACGCTCGAAGGTTTGCGCGTCGTTGTGGATTGCGGGCATGGCGCGGCCTACAAATCCACGCCGTCCGTGCTGCACGAACTCGGCGCGGAAGTCATCGTCTACGGCCATCGCCCCGACGGCACGAACATCAACAAGGATTGCGGCTCGATGCACCCGGCGCAGATGTGCCACAACGTCGCCGAACATCAGGCGCATATCGGCATCGCCCACGACGGCGACGCCGACCGCGTATTGCTCTGCGACGAACACGGCAAATTGATTGATGGCGACGACATCATGGCTATCGCCGCGCTCGACATGCTCGCGCAAAAAACC
>JBEKZT010000135.1:0-6017 GCA_049509595.1 Verrucomicrobiota bacterium | reverse complement strand
ACGTTTTTCATCAGGTTTTCAAACTCTACGCAGGGCAAAGAAATTAGACACCAGGTTTTCCGGTGAGGCAAAATTTCTTCAAGTGAAGTCCCTATGTTTCGGCATGTTGCAGAACTTTGTGCAGGCTCAAAGTGTCGCCATCATCATTTTTTAATTCACAAAAAATGATGGATGAAACAACGGTCCATCCGCCGAGAATCAAAAACGCGTCGTGAATGCCGCGAATCATTTGCGGCGCGCTGGTGTGAAAGCGGTCGGGAACGAACATTGCCGTCAGCAGCGAGGCTATCGCAATCCCGAAACTGATGGACATTTGTTGCACCGTGCTCGTGATGGCGCTGGCACCGCTGGTTTCTTCTTCCGTTACGTCCGCATAAACCAGCGTGTTCATGCTCGAGTATTGAAGCGATGTGAACACTCCAAAGACAAACACCTGCATCACGATGAGCCATACCGGCGTGCCCGCGCCGATGGTCGCGAATGAAATGATCATCACGCCGAGCATCAACGTGTTGGAAATCAATACGCGACGATAACCGAATCGCTGCAAAAATTTTCGCATGATGATTTTAACGCTGATGGCGGCAACGGTCTGCGGCATGATCAGCAGACCGGATTGGATGGGCGTGAATCCAAGTCCAACCTGATACAGCAGCGGAAAAAGAAACGGAATTCCCCCGATCCCCAGCCGCGTAAAAAAACTGCCGCTGACGGATGCGCGAAAGGTGCGGATGCCAAACAGTTTCAGCCGCAACAAAGGAAAATCAATGCGCGCCGCCCGCATTCCATAAGCGACAAGACAAATGGTTGAAATGGCCAGCAACGCCACCAGCGTGCCCCCGCTCAATGAATGTTCGCCAAAAACTTCCAGCACATACGCCAGCAGCCCGATGCCAGTGCCGAATAGGATCAATCCGACGAGGTCGAGCGGATGCGGATTCGATTCGCGATAATCCGGCAGATGGCGATAGACCAAATAGAGACCGAGCAGACCCACCGGCAGGTTGATGAAAAATATCATCCGCCAATGAAAATATCCCACGATGAAGCCGCCCGCGACCGGGCCGAGCATCGGGCCGATCAAACCCGGAATAGCCACGAAGCTCATGGCGCGGATGAGTTCTGATTTTGGAAATGTCCGCACCAGTGTCAACCGTCCCACCGGCACCATCATCGCCCCGCCAAAACCTTGCAGGACGCGGCAGGCCACGAGCAGATGGATGCTGTTCGAAATGCCGCATAGCAAGGAGCCTAAAGTGAACGTGCCGATGGCCCACGCAAAGACGCGGCGCGTGCCGAAACGATCCGCCATCCAGCCGCTGATTGGGATGAACACCGCCAGACTCAACGTGTAACTGGAGAGCACCGCCTTCATGCTCAACGGCGCGATGCCGAGCGCCTTCGCAATGGCCGGAACCGCCGTGTTCAGGATGGTCGTATCCAGCGCTTGCATGAAGAAAGCCACCGCCACCAGCCACGGCAAAAAGCGCTTTACGGCCTCGATGGAAATCGCTGAAGGCACCGGAGCGACATCCGTTGATGTGGCGATGACGGCCGCCTCCGATTTTTTTGCCATGCGCTGAGACTAATGCAGTAACCGTGCCAGTTCAAACGCGCATTGTTTTTCTGAAAGGAATCCAGCGTGTTAGTGGCTCACCGCAAGGTGTGGCCGACCGCAAGGTCTTCCCTCTCCGCGTTGCAAGCCTTTGAGCAATGGGGAAACGGTCAACCCATCCATTCGTTGAACATATGCGAGCATAGAACTTTTGGCCTCTTTGGCTCGCTCTTCAAATTCGTGAAGTTTATTTTGAGCCGCTAAATCACCTTTCTCGAATCTTTCTTGAAGATAATATGCTTCATGTCGGATTCGTTCTTCAGGTTCTTTTGTTTCCAACTGAAGTTTATCAAATATCTTTTTTGCCTCATCTAGTTTGCCTTCGTAGAGACGCAAACCCATCTCAATCTCTGGTTCTAATTCAAGTTCTGGTTGCTTCTTTACATCAGGAGACGCAGCATCTTTTTCAACGGTTTTGCTAACGCCAGAAGTTGTTTCTCGATTTTCTATATCTTGGACAGATTTTACAGGCACTGTTGCCGGCTGATTCATAGCCAACTCGCCTCCAAACATTTTGAGTCGAAGATTTTCCAGCTTATTCAACAACTGACGTAATTGAGGCAAGAAGAAACACAAGGCGACAACTAAAACCAAAAATAAAAAAATGATTGACGCTAAGGGCCATAGACTAGCTACTGCTTTAATTTTTTCGGTAGTCCAAAACTCATTGGTATTCATAATTTCAGAATATGCGATTGTTTGCTGAATACGCCCATTTCCGAACCGAGTCGAGAAATTTTGCACACGGATTGCACGGATTTTCACAGATTCGGATTTAATCAGTGTGAATCAGTGAAATCTGTGTCAAACAATCGGGTTTGATTTTCCTTCATTTCGCGCGGAAAACTTTTAATCCTTGCGTGGGATAAAAACTGATTCTCGAAGCGGCGCTCCTTGCGGAGTGCCACCAGACGCCATCATTTCCAGCATGACGCCGATTCGCGTAACCTTGAAAACAAAAATGCGTCTGAATTTGCACGATAACACCTTATGACCTCACGAATCCTGATTCTGATCGCCGCTGTCGCCGCCATGACCGGCAATCCATCGCGCGGCGTGGCAGCGGATGCCGAAAAACCGCAGTATTACGAGGTGCGGATTTACGCCACCCAATCAGCCGAACAACAGCAGCGGGTCAATGACTATTGGCAGAATGCGGCGGTGCCTGCTTACAACCGCATAGGCAGCCAGCCGGTCGGGGTCTTCACCGAGTTGCAGGATTTGGCGACCAACCACATTTATGTGCTCATCCCGTGCGACTCACCGGAAGACTTCGCCGCGATTCCGGCCAAACTTGCCGCCGACGCCGATTACCAGAAGGCCGCCGCCGAATTTTTGAACGCGCCGAAATCAAATCCGGCCTACACCCGTATTGAAAGCTCCCTGCTCGTCGCTTTCGACGGCATGAAGCGGATGGCCGTGCCGGCGGCGGACAAGAAACCAAATGTCTTTGAGCTGCGCACTTATTTGAGTTCCAGCGAAGGCAAGGGCTTGAATAAAATCAAAATGTTCGACAGCGGTGAAATCCCGTTGATGAAGGAAGTCGGGCTGGCTCCGATCTTTTACGGACGGACGATTGCCGGACTGAACATGCCCTGCCTGGTTTACATGACGTGCGGCGAAAACCTGGACGCACACAAGCAACACTGGCAGGCATTCTTTGCGTCCCCCGTCTGGAAGCAGCTGACGGGCGATCCGCAATACAAGGACAACGTGTCCCGCGTCATCAGCATCATGCTCAAGCGAACCGCCGCCTCGCAAATCTGAAAGTTGCTTGCGGAAGACGGACATTTTAACCGTGTTTAACTATGGTTAAAAAACGGCCTCAATTCCCAAACCGAGTCGAAAAGTTTTAGACACAAATTTGGCTTCCCAAGCCCGCCACCGGATGGACGCTCCACATGGATTGTTCGCTGGCGCGAATTGCATTGGCAAATTTATTAAGGCGTATAATCGCCGAAGTCTGCTCCAAACAAATGATTAGGAGGGGCAGGCGTGTATTCATGGTAGCCATCACCCTGCCAGACAATCAGATCCAGTTCGGGCGTGTCTTTCAATCCACGGGCAAATGCGTATTGCTCGAAATTATGCACGCGCACACCATAGACGGCGACAATCACATTACCCCTTTTCAGTCCGGCGGATGTCAGAAGATCGTTTTCCTGCCGGATTAATACGCCGTCAGTGGGCGGACCGCTGAAATCCTTGAGTGAGACTTTTTCAATACCTTTCGGGAAGATTTTGCTGATCCGCTTTTGCACTTCGGAATCGAACCGGTTGTCGCCGGTCTTGGCTTTGTAGCGCATGCAAAAATCAAGGAGAGGAGCCGAATCATTATAACGATCTTCATTTTTGGCGAACCAATTGAAAGCTTCATCGTAGTTGCTGGTCAACTCAAAGAAAACAGCCTCGGCCTGCAACCCGATCGAGGAATAGACCTCGGCGCCGTCATCGGCGATTTGACGTGCCTTGTCGGTTTGACCTTTTTTCAGATAATACCGCACACGCCAGAGGGCCATGTTGGAAATTCGGACGCTGTCGGGATCGGCATTGCAGGCTTGGTCGTAGTATTGCGCCGCTTTGTCTTCTTCATGGCGGTAGAAATAATAGTAACCCAGATTATAATAACTGGCCGGATTCAGTTGTGCCGCCTGAAGCATGAGTTTTTCGTATTGGTCGGGCTGGTCATAAACGGTATTGGCTACGGCGGTGATCGCAGTCAGGCAGTATGACAGCATATTGCTGTATAAATCCATGGCTTGGTCGTAGGTTGGATGATTATTATATTTATTCTTCAGAATAAAATTCCCAATGCGGCAATCGTAGGGAGCCAGTTCGTGAAGCTTTTCAAAAAATGCCATAACGTCCGGACGGCTTGTCAGACTGGGATGATTCAGACGCGGATTTAAATCATACACGGTTCCGGGCGGCGGATTATGATTGTGCCATTCATCGACATGGGGATTGGGATTCGGATTATACGGAGGCGCGAAGTTGACCCGGTAGCAAAGCCAGTTCCAACAATCCGCCGGCACGAATTGCGGCGTGGCGACCGTCACCTTGAAACCGTCATCCACGGCCTTGTGATAAGACTTCTCATCGGTGCAATCAAACCGCCGGACGAAGGGATACAAACGAAGCCCGCCAAAGTCCTGGTCGCACTTGGCGGCGAATTCTTTGGCGTCGTTCGGCACACCCCACATATATTGCAGCATGTAAAAATCCTGTTGAATGGCATGGCAGAGTTGCCGTTGAAGAAATGCCGCCCATTGTCCCCAGCCGATGACGCGCACATGAACGGCACCGTCGGATTTTGTGAAGCAATGTTCCGGCAATTCATTCAGCGCATTTAAGAGGCCATCCCGGTTCAGTTTTTTATGTTGTGAAAGTTCATACACCTCATTGATTTCCTGGAACTCGAGCGGCAGGGCGACATCCATCAACTGGTGTCCCATCTCAACCGAGTAACCCTCTTCATAAGCGATACGCACGAAGTCAATGGTTTGCTTCTGTTCATCGCTTAATTGTGGCCATGCGGAGGCAGTCGCAGTGTAATCCGCCAGGGCTTCAAACCATGCAATGCTTTCCACCCGGGAAAGGCCGCCGGCACTCAACAATCGGTAATCACCAGTGTTCCGCACCCGCAAAGCGCGGACAAACGATGCCACGGCAGTATCGTTGGTGTTGATGGCGTTCAATTGTTGCAATGCCGGAACCTCATCGCCAACCAATGTCAACAACATCGCTTCCGCCATCTGTCCGTTGATTCCGTAAGCATGATCCCCGCCCAAAAGGTGCGCCATGGCCAGATGCGCGGTGATGCGCGAAAGCGGAGAACGGATTTCAAAAAAATGCCCCGAATGTTCCCGCAAGGTGAACACTCCCAAAAGGACTGCCGCCTGTTCATGCAATGCCGGATCGGTAAAATTATTTTCAAGCGCGCCGGACAAATTTTCATTCTCCTTTTCAACTGTTTCCGCCGAGCCGTCCGTAAGCTTTGAGAGCAACGTCGTGTCTTCCATGCTGTCTGGGGTGCCGGCGCTCAAACCCACCGCGTCGGCCAGATTCTGAGCCACATCTTCATAGACTTCCGGCGACCAGATGGGGCCGCTGACGTCCACTTTCGATTTCAATTTGCGCAGTTTCGTGTCCAGCCCGATTTGCAAATCATACACCGGAGTGTCCTGCGGTGAACCCGGCTCTTCTGTGGCTGTCACCTGAAAATAATCCTGATCCGGCAGACGTTGAAACTTCGCGTAATAAATTTGCTCCGCCAGATCCGACACAATCGCCTCAACGATAAATTGAGATTCATCTTGAAACGGTGTCTTAAAATATCCGGACGGGCCGGCGGAACGCTTGCATCCGGTTGCCAGCCCCGTCAACAACAGGATTGATATCA
>JBEKZT010000134.1:0-6081 GCA_049509595.1 Verrucomicrobiota bacterium | reverse complement strand
CAAGTTTTCCCAAGTGTGGTTCCAGGTATTTCTGATAATTGTGCCAGCGGCCCATGGCACTTTTATAGACGGGTTTCGCCACGTCGGCATAAGTGGGTGAGCGCACTACCTTTTCGCGGGCGTGTTGGTCAAAGCCGAGCACGCGTTCGTCCCACGGCACGTCCAGAAAGTCCAAAGTCTTGCGTGCGACAGATTCCAAGTTGTCAACCATGTCCTCGTAGCGTACTTCGAGCCACGGATTTTTCAGCAGTGACTTGACGGCGCACCAGACGCCCATGACGGCAGCGTATTCTTCCGCAGTGCCTTCGAGCGTGAGATAGGCTGAGTTGGTCTGGGCAATCTGAAAAAACGGCTGCATGAAACAGCTTAAAACCACGTCGCGCGGATCGCGCAGGGCGATGAGAAGTTTGATTTCTGGGAATATGCGGACGAGCGCGGGAACTAAAAAGGTGAGCGAAGGATTTTTGTCAATCAAGAGACGGTTGCCGATGGACTGGCCGAGTGATGATTCCATTGAATGAAAATAAACGGTGCGCGCCTGTTGCAATACGTTGATTTGCGCGGCTTCCAGCACCGTCAACACAAGTGTGCTGGACGGCAGGCCGCGTGTGAGATGGACATAGGCTTCGTCGAGAAAAATTTCCGTTTCTTCCCCCGAGATGATGTCGGGGTGCGAGTCTAAAACTTGTTCGATCAGGGTGGTGCCCGAACGGGGATGACCGCCGAGGAGCGCCAATCGGTGAGGCGGTTGAAGGTTGGAGCCAAAATCAGACCAACGCTGGAACATTTCCGGTTTGAAGCTTTCCGCGAGAAATTTCAAACGGGAATGGATTGTTGTCAGGCCGGCGGCAAACGGCGCGGCATCCGTTTTCAAAATCGCCTTGGCTTCGAGGAAGGCAGTCATGGCCTCGTCGTAACGGCCTTGACGGTCAAGAATACCGCCAAGTTCATACCACGCGCGTACGCGGATGAAACGGTGGGCATCGACCGGAAAGCGGCGGAGAATTTGTTCCCCCATCTCTAAATGCCCAGCCTGACGTTCCAGTCGGGCGCGACCAAGGAGCGCCAGCGGACAAGTGGGATTTAATTGCAAGGCGCGTTCAATCAATTGGGCGGCATCGGTCAAGCGGCGCAGGCGTTCATATAATTCAGCAAGGTCGGCCAGCATTTCGGGTGTAGCATCTTTTTGCTCGGCGGCGCGGTGGAAATAATGTTCCCCGATTTTCGGGTCGCGGAAATCACGGGAGTGCGCGCCGGCCAATGCCAAGGTTTCCGTTTTGTGCGGAGCCATCCGCACGGCTTGTTCAAAACAGCGTTCGGCGGCGGCATAATCATAACGCAGCCCATGCATGCGGCCTAACTGGAGGTGGATGCCGACATTGGAAGGTGCCAAACGGCTGGCGCGTTCCAGCAGTTCGATGTTTTTTTGAAAATCCTTTTGATGCCATGCTTGCTGGGCAGCCTGTAAAATTCGGGACAAAGAACCTTGGGAAATCAACTGCGGTCGTTTCAATTTCATGGCCAAGACAAAATCATAAATATCATAGTCTTTGATGCAAGGTGTCTTTAGAAAAATCAAGATTGGAATGGAGCTTCGGTATGCATATTTAGGGAACAAACTGTATTTATTGTTTGTGGACTTTGTATCTTAGTGGTCACGATAATCTATGGCTCCGGTTGACAGGAATCGGTGTCTCATTAAAATGGATTTAGTTGGCGTGTTCGTCTATCGGCTAGGACGTGGCCTTCTCAAGGCTGAAAGACGGGTTCGATTCCCGTACGCGCTACCAATTTTAATAATTTCCAGTGAAATCAATTGCTTTGCGATCAAAATTTTAGCTAGCCAGAAATGCAGAACTATGGTTTCTTCATCTGAAATCATCCCGAGTCTCGCGAGTTAACCGCGATTTGCCGCGACGGGTATAACTGAAGTCATGCAAACCGACTAAATTATGCAACCAATTCACCTTGCTTGGGTTGATTACACCATTCTGCTCGCTTACGTCGCCTTCGTTTTGGGCATCGGCTTCGCGCTTACGCGTTACATGAAGACGTCGTCGGATTTTCTCACGTCCGCGCGTTCGATTCCAACTTGGATAACGGGGCTAGCGTTCATTTCCGCCAACCTAGGCGCACTGGAACTCGTCGGCATGGCTGCCAGCGGCGCGAAATACGGCATCGCCACTGCGCATTTCTATTGGGTCGGTGCGATTCCCGCGATGATTTTTCTCGCCGTGTTCATGATGCCGTTTTACTACGGCTCCAAAGCGCGTTCCGTCCCTGAATATCTGAAAATGCGTTTTGACGAACGTGTCCGCGCATTGAATTCAATCGCTTTCGCCGTGATGACTATTTTTGCTTCCGGCATTTCGATGAATGCGCTGGCGAAATTGTTGAACCAGCTTCTCGGCTGGAACTACAACTTCGGGTTATTCATCTGCTCCGGCGTCGTGCTGCTTTACGTTTTGAAAGGTGGACTCACCTCGGCGATTTACACGGAAGTTTTGCAATTCTTTATGATCGTCCTCGGATTCGCGCCGGTAGTTTATCTTGGATTAAAAGACGTGGGCGGTTGGGGCGCGATGAATCATTCGTTGCAAGCCGTCGCGGTGAATCCTTCGACGCTCTACCTCAAAGACGCCGGAATTAGTTACGCGCCGAATGCCTGGACGAGCGCATGGCAACCAGTGCTGGCCGGCCCGGCGCACAATCCGTTGGGCGTGGATTGGTTTGCGATGATTTTCGGACTCGGCTTCGTGCTGTCGTTCGGTTACTGGTGCACGAACTTCCTCGTCGTCCAGCGCGCGATGGCGGCGAAGAACATGACCGCCGCGCGCAACACTCCGCTCGTCGCCGCTGTGCCGAAAATGTTTTTCCCGTTCCTTGTCATTGTCCCCGGCATGATTGCGGTTGCGCTGACATCGATGCCGGACAAAAATTACCGCATCCCGCCGCCAATCATTTCACAGGAAAATTATGCGAAGGCGGTTGACGCAGTAAAAAGTGCAAACCCGGCCGATTCAGTTGCGGCCGTAAAAGCCGTCGGCGATGCGCTCGGCAAAAAAGTTGCCCCGGACAAAATCGCATCGCTGGTCGCTGCCAATGCCGCCAGTAAATTGTCCGATGATCAAATCAAGCAGGGACTTTACAACAGCATCGCAGAAAATTATTACGATGGCGTCATTCTTTCACTCGTCAAAAAATATTGTCCGCCCGGCCTGCTTGGTCTAGCGCTCACGGCGTTGCTTGCGTCTTTTATGTCTGGCATGGCGGGCAACGTGACGGCGTTCAATACGGTTTTCACTTACGACCTTTATCAAGCCTACTTTGCAAAAGACAAAAGTGATCAACACTATTTTCTGGCGG
Source organism: Verrucomicrobiota bacterium (assembly GCA_049509595.1). GTDB lineage: Bacteria > Verrucomicrobiota > Verrucomicrobiia > Limisphaerales > UBA11358 > UBA11358. The sequence continues at coordinate 2,715 of JBEKZT010000134.1, read as the reverse complement.
GTAAAGTCGTCACCGTCGTCGGTATCGTGTTAAGCATCGGCGCGGCGTATTTCGCTTCGATGTATGACAACGCGATGGACATCATCCAGCTTGTGTTTGGTTTCGTGAACGCGCCGCTGTTTGCCACGTTCCTGCTCGGCATGTTCTGGAAGCGCACCACTGGAACCGGTGCGTTTCTTGGTTTGTTCGGTGGCATCGCTAGCTCGGCACTTTTCCACGCACTGACGACTGTTGGCAGCAACTTGGATTCCGCCGGTCACGTTGTGAATGGAATGAAAGGCGGCTATCTCGTCGTCGTTGCCAAATTCCCCAGCGAAATGGCACAGAATTTCTGGCTCGCCACGTTCGCGTTCATTGTCTGCTTTACGCTCACGCTGGTGATTTCCCTCGCGACTCCGCGTACGAAGACCGACGCCGAATTGAAAGGCCTCGTTTATTCGCTCACGCCGAAAATCGTGGACAATAATCAGCCGTGGTATCTGCGTCCGGCCATCGTCGGCGTCGTGCTGTTGATGGTTTGCGTCATCCTCAACGTCATTTTCTGGTGAACCAAAACTAACTGAAAGGAATCTATTTTATGGGACTCGATATTCGCTGGCCAATCGGCCTCATGTTCACGCTCATTGGCGCGCTGCTCGTCATTTTCGGCGCCGCATCCGACAAAGCCATTTATGACCAGCACTCGCTGGGCATAAATATCAATCTTATTTGGGGCGTCGTATTGTTTGTATTTGGCACGTTCATGTTATTCATGGCCTGGCGCGGAAGCAAAAAGTCGTAGCGTTTGAAATGCGCCGACGGTATTCTGGAAAGCCGAGGGGTGGTTTAACATCAGCATAATTTAATGACCGCATTTCAGATCATATTTACACCGACCAGCGCCGCCGAACTGGCGCGGATGCCAAAAGAACTACAACTGCAAATCCTCGGTGAATTTCGGGGATTGCCGCATCAGGTGCTCGGAACGGAACTGGCGGAATTTGGAAAACTGGAGCAGAACGGGCGAACGTTGCACCGCTTCCGCGTGGGCGATTACCGCGTTTATTTTGAACGCCACGAACTCGGCGTTCTGGTGCATCGGATTCTCAGCCGGCACACGTTGAAGGATTTTTTCTTCCGTTCCGGACTTAAAGCCGGCGAGGATGAAGTGCTTCAGCAAAATCCCAAGTTTTGGGAATTGATCGAGGCGGCAAAAACTTCGGCAAAAGTCTAGTTACAAAACGTCTTCGCCCAACTCGACATTCCAGTAAGCCAAGTCAATAAAATGTTTCCAACTGTCATGCTGGTGCAAACTAAAAGTGATTTGCACAAACGGACGCCATTTCGGCCGCCGCGGTTTGCGGATGAGATGCAGTCCGGCTTCCTGTGGCGTGCGATTGGCTTTCTTCGTATTGCATTCAATGCATGAGCAAACGATGTTTTCCCAGGTTGTCGGACCACCGCGATCGCGCGGGATGACGTGGTCGAGATTCAAATCCTTGCGTTCAAATTCGCCGCCACAGTATTGGCAGAGGTTTTTGTCGCGCTCGAAAATGTTGTGGCGCGTGAATTTCACCTCTTTTTTCGGCAGCCGGTCGTAGATGAGCAGCAGGATGATTCGCGGCACGCGGATGCGGAACGAAATGGCGTGGACGGATTCTTCATGAGGCGCGCCTTCGGAAAGGTCGCGCCATTGGTCGAAATCGAAAGTGCGGAACGAACCGTCCTCGGCGTTGACGACCTGCGCCTGGCCTTGGAACAAAAGCGTGAGGGCACGCCGGGCGGTGCAGACGTTGACCGCCTGCCACAACCGATTTAACACAAGTACATGCTGGCTTAACGCGGTTTTCATGACGTTAACTGGGTGAACGCTATCCAATTCACACCGGCAAGTCAATTCCACGACGAAGCCGTTGCCAAACCATGCGCGGCTTGGTTAACATGCACACATGAAACGATTTGTCCTGCCCGCTGGTTTGCTATTGGCCATTATGTTGTCGCAAGCTCAAGCGCAAGAAGACCCGGATGACCAATATATCATCATTTACAGCCTGATGCAGCAGGCGGACGCCTATGAAAATTCAGGCGAACCACAACAGGCGTTGCCGCAATATGTTGAAACACAAGCCGAATTGCAAAAATTTCAAAAGCTTTTTCCCGATTGGCACACAAATATCGTTGCTTTCCGATTGAATTATTTGGCGCAAAAAATCGCGGAAGCATCGGCAAAAATTCCAACGTTGAATGTTGTGGTTCAAACGAACGCGATTCCGGCAACATCGAACGATCTCGAAGCGCAATTGGGCGCATTGCATGATCAAGTGCAAAAGCTACAGGCGGACAACACGACGCTTGGGGCAAAATTACAAGAGGCGCTCGCGTCGCAGCCGGCGATGATTGATGCGCGCGAATTGGAAAAGGCGCAGGCGCAAATTGAATCGTTGATGAAAGAAAATGACTTGCTACGTGCAAGTCTGGCGCAGGGAAAAACCAACGGCGCGGCCCAGAGCTTGGACCTGGTTCAACAGCAACTCGGGGAGGCAATGCAAAAATTGGCCGAGCAAACGACGCGCGCGGATGAATTGGCGCTGGAAAATCAAGCGCTGCAGGCGAAGGTGCAATCGCTGACGGCCAGTGCAAATGATGCGGAGGCCTTACGCGAGGAAAATCAATTGTTGAAAAAACAATTGGCCGATTTGAAGTCAGGCGCGACGGCTTCGTTCGCCATCAGTGATA
>JBEKZT010000133.1:0-7505 GCA_049509595.1 Verrucomicrobiota bacterium | reverse complement strand
TGCGGACATTTATATTTCCGCCTGGATTTTGATATACGACACCGTGCGCCAAACAACTAAACAGGCTGCAAATTTTCTTCGCCATTTTCGCGCGACATTTTAATTTTCAAATTGGCCGAACGCGCGGCGGGTGCTAAAGTCTAATCGCCGATGACGAAAGAAAAATCCAGCCGTCCCGCGCCGCGCCGGAAACTGCCGCGCTCGTTCAAGGATTTGACGCCGGCGAAGCATTTCAACCCGCGCACTTTTTTTCAGGAGCTGATCTTGAAGGGCTGGTTCACGCCGCGCCACGGCCAGCCGCGCCGCCCGGTCTTCCCGAAATTGAAGCACGGCGAGGTGGCCATCACCTGGATCGGCCACGCGTCGTTTCTCATCCAGTTCACGGACTTGAACGTGCTGATTGACCCGAATTTTGCGAACTGGCTTTTTCTCCTGAAACGCATCAAGCGCGCCGGCATCAAGATAAAAGATTTGCCGCCGATTGACCTCGTGCTGCTGACGCACGCGCACTTCGATCATTTTCACAAGCCGACTTTGCGGAAACTGCCGCATCCGAAAATCGGCATCATGCCGCGCGGCGTCGGCGATCTGGCGCACAATCTCGGCTTCTCGCGCGTCATCGAGCTGGAGCATTGGGAAAGTTTTTCGCAGGGCGACTGGAAGGTGACGTTCACGCCGAGCAAACATTGGGGTGCGCGGACGATTCGCGACAGTCATCGCGGCTACGGTGGATTTGTGCTGGAGCATCAGGGCCGGAAAATTTATCACGCGGGCGACAGCGCGTATTTTCACGGCTTCGCGGAGATCGGCAGGAAGTTCGCACCGGAAATCGCATTGCTGCCGATCGGCGCTTATCATCCCGAATCATTTCGGCGAGTTCACATGGGACCGGACGAGGCGATCAAGGCGTTCAAGGATTTGGGCGCGAAATTTTTTGTGCCGATGCACTACGGGACTTTCAAATTGTCGTTCGAGGATTTGGCGGAGCCGCCGCGCTGGCTACGGGAAATCGCGGCGAAGGAAAATCTGACGAAGCAGATAAAAATCCTCGACGAAGGCGTGCCGATGATGTTTTGAAGCGGCATTTCCGTTGACGGTTGCAGGATGGTTTGAAAAAGTGCTGCCATGACGCAAGACAACAGCGGCGAACAAAACGGGCTGGAAGTTTTCAAACGTTACGTGCCACTGGCGATTTGGGGGATTGTCGTTCTCGTCATTTTCGCCATTCCATTCAAAATCATCAGCTATGGTTACCTGCCCGGCGATGACGCATTGCGGCACGCGGCCAAAGCGGTGAGCGGCAAACCGTGGCCGGAGATTCTCGTGCTCGGCGATTCATTCAAAATTGATCACAATTTGGGATGGCACCTTTTCCTGCGGCAAATTTATCTCTGGACAAAATGCGGCACGGAAGAATTTCTGCTGACCATTTTCGGAACGATGACCATTTTTTTTGCGTGGCAGGTTCACGGTTCCTCGCCGCCAAAATGGCGGACGGTTTTGTGGATGACGCCGTTAATCGCGCTTTGCATTTTCATCCATGGAGTTTGGTATTTGTGGGTTTTACCAATCGCGGCATTTTTTTTCGCGCGCCAATTTCGCTGGGGATTGATGCTAGCCGTGAGTTGGGTTGCCGGAACAATTTTAGGCGCTTCCTTGACCGGTCATCCAATTGATGCGCTGGAGCAAGCCGTGATCATGGCGCAAAGAGCCTTCGCGCTCCATGACACGCAGCGCACTTTGGTAGCAGAATTTCAGCCCTCGCCGCCGGACATCTTAAGTTTAATGATTTTTGGCGGCCTGGTGATTTTGCGGCAATTGTCGGGATTAAAGTGGCGTCTACTGACGGGCAATCCCGCGTTCTGGCTCGCGCTTTTTGGTTGGGTGCTCAGTTTCAAGGCCGGGCGTTTTGCCGATTGGGGACATCCGGCACTGATGGTTTTGGTCGCCTGCGATCTGGATTTGTTTTTGCAATCGCACATGGCCGTGGATTCCTTCAAGCGCCTCGTGCTGGTTTGCGGGGTGGCCGCGACAACTTATCTGGCGACAACCAGCGACGTCGGCAGCCGCTGGACGAATAGTTTGACGTGGCAATTTCTCACACCGGACAATCCCGACCTTAAAGGCTGGCTGCCAGAAAAAAATGGCATTCTTTATTCCGCCGACATGACGATTTTTTATCAAACGTTCTACAAAAATCCAAACGCCGGCTGGCGCTATGTTCTTGGCTACGAACCAGCGTTGATGTCGGACGAAGATTTCAAAGTTTATCAGGATGTCCTGTGGAATTTCGGCGATCCAAGAGCCTACCAACCCTGGGTGGAAAAAATGCGCCCGCAAGACCGGCTCGTCATCCGCAGTCCGCGAAGCTCGCCGCCGAACATCCCAGAACTGGAATGGAACTACGGTGTCAGCGGCATCTGGATTGGCCGTCTGCCGCAAACCAGCACGACGCCCTTGCGTTGAAATTCAACTGAGCGACAACGCGTCGAATTTTTCCGCCAGCGCAAAGTCCTTTTTCGTCAAACCACCGGCGTCATGCGTCGTGAGCGCAAGCGTCACTTTATTCCAGCGAATATCAATGTCGGGATGGTGCCACGCTTTCTCGGCGAGTTTGGCAACCGTATTCACAAACTTAACTGCCGCGGGAAAATCCTTGAATTGAAATGTGCGTGAAATGACCGCGCCTTTTTTCTTCCAATCCGGCACAGTCGCGAGCGCGGATTTGATTTGGGCGGCGGTTAATTTTTTCACGGCTCAAAACCATTCCTTTCGTCCATCCACGTAAGTGCGCACAAAGTCGTCGTCGGACTTGCACAAATAAACGATGCCTTCAATGAGGCCGATGATGTGCATAACGGGCGCAAGAATGAAACAGGAAAGCACGCTGACAAGCAACATGATCAACCCCGCGCCGGTGTAACCCAAAATGAATTTATGAACACCGAGCGAGCCGAGCAAAATCCCGCAAATGCCCGCCGCAATTTTATTCGAGGCGCGCGAAGCATTGGTTGGAGGCGCAATCGTCGGTGGCGCGGTTTTGAATTCAGACGCAAATTCTGAAAATGAACCCAACGGTTTCCATTCCTGGGAATTTTCGCCTTGAACAAGCGTATGCGCATTGACGCGGTTTTCGGCAAGCCAGCGGCGGATTTCGTCCGTGCCAACCGGCCCATATTGTTTGCCGTCCGTTCCAATGATTTTATACATAACAAATTTTAGAGTTCAGGTTTTGTCAAATCCGCAAGCTTTGGCGGAACATCTTCCCTTCTTGCCTGCCACAGTAAACTCGCGCTTGTGACGAGCGACCACAGCCAGCTCACACCAAAAAAAATCAACCCCCATGACCATAGCCAGTCAACTGAATCCTGCGAAACCGACTCGCCGAGTTGCGCTTGGTAAATCCGGTAAGACCATCCAACAACCCATGCGCAAACCAAAAAACAACCAGCGAGCGCTAACAACAACTGGCAAACGCCGGCAAAAACCCGCCGCGCCTTCAGCGAACCGATACCCGGCGTTGCAAGATTCTGCATGACGCACGCCCACGCGCGATCGCGGTTCAATGGACGTTCGGATGCAGGCATCGACGTTCAACTGAAATGCGATTTCACTTCTGGCTTTCTCAAAACCACCAGTGACCAGATGCCAAACGCCAGGCCGATGACGTAGCCGCAACAGGGCGTCAGACACGGCACCATTGCCAGAGTGGCTGCGGCAAGAGAAAATTCATAGCTTCGCAGTGACTTCATTTTTTTTGCGCCAACCAAAATCAAAACCGACATTGCCAGCTCCAAAAGAACATTCACGATACCCAGCGGACCATACATCAGATGAAACACTTTTTGTACGAATTGCTCGATTTGGGGATTGTTGAGTTGTTCCAATTCCGAATTAAGTTGTTGCAGGTTCGGGCTGGAAAATATCAGTTGAAGCAAACTCCACACCGCGAGAATGATATTGAGAATGGATATTCCCATTAATGCCACAGCGGGAGCTTTGACCCGTTGCAATGCCGCATCGCGACTGCCGATACCCGCCGAACTTAATGGCGGCGGTGTACTGGAAATTTGAACGCCTGCGCCAAAAACATCGGCGAATTCCGGGAACGTTGCCAGCGTGCGAAATTCCGCGTCGCTCTCGGCTTTCACGAGTGACAGCGCGTTGAGCCGGCCCTCGGCGACCCATTTACGCAACTCGTCATCCGTGATTGGCCCGTATTGTTTGCCGTCACCGCCAATGATGGTGTAAGTCGCCATTATTTTTGTCGTTAATGAAGTTCTAGTTCACCCGGCGCAGACATGCAAGCTTGTTTGTAAACAAGGTGTGAAGTTACAACGCGCAAGCAGATATCATGCGCGTGGTTACCTGATATATGGCGTGCACACGGTTGAATTTTAATTCAAACTTCTAGCAAACCCGCTTTGGATCACACTGACCGCTATGGTTGGTTGAGTTTTTCTGCGCGATTTTTAATCTTTTCCGTGCGAAAAATTTCAGGCAATCTTAAAACGTAATAAATGAAAATTCTCATCACTGGTGGTGCTGGCTATCTCGGTTCCGTTCTCACGCCCACACTTCTCGCGCAAGGCCACGAAGTTACCGTGCTCGACAATTTTTATTTCAACCAAAACTCGCTGCTTGATTGCTGTCAATATGAGAAATTTTTCGTCGTGCGTGGCGATTGCCGCGAGGAATCCATCGTCAAGCCGCTCGTGACCAAAGCAGATTTGATTATTCCGCTCGCCGCGCTCGTGGGTGTGCCGCTTTGCAACACGGATCAAATTGCGACGCGCACGACAAATCAGGACGCAGTCGAAATGCTCTGCCGGCTCGCTGGCAAAAACCAATGGGTCATCATGCCCGTCACCAACAGCGGTTACGGCATCGGCGAAAAGGGAAAATTTTGCACCGAAGACACGCCGCTCAAGCCGATTTCCACCTACGGCGTCACCAAAGTCAAGGCCGAGGAAGCCGTGCTCACTCGCGCAAACAGCATCAGCTTCCGCCTCGCCACCGTTTTTGGCTGCGCGCCGCGCATGCGCCTCGATTTGCTGGTAAACGATTTTGTTTACCGAGCTGTCCACGACCGCGCCGTTTTGATTTTTGAGGGACATTTCAAGCGCAATTACATCCATATCCGCGACGTGGCGCGCGCGTTTTTACATGGCATCGCCAATTTTGAAAAAATGAAGGGCAAACCTTACAACGTCGGTCTCGACGACGCGAATTTGTCGAAGCTCGAACTTTGCGCCGTCATCCAAAAACATTTGCCGAAGTTTGTTTATGTTCAAGCGCCGATTGGTGAAGACCCGGACAAGCGCGATTACATCGTCAGCAACGCGCGTATCGCCGCGACCAGCTTCAAACCGGAATGGGGTTTGGACCGCGGCATTGTCGAACTAATCAAAGGCTTCGCGATCTTGCGCAATGCTATTTACTCTAATGTCTAGCCGCGATTGCCGTGAGCGTTTCGCCCGAAAAAATTACCGCCGTCATTCTCGCTGGTGGTTTTGGCACGCGCATCAAACATTTGCTCGGCGATTTGCCCAAGCCTATGGTACTCGTGAATGGTAAACCATTCATCGAATGGATCGTACGTTATCTCGCCGCACAAAAAATTCAGAATGTGATTTTGTCCACCGGCCATTTGGCGGAAACGATTGAAAAACATTTTCAATCGCATCCGGTGAAAAGTGTCCACGTCACTTGCGTTTCTGAAGTCAAACCGCTCGGAACGGCGGGCGGGTTTCTGAACGCGATTCACAACATAAACGAAAAACCAGTAGCGTGGCTGGTGTTAAATGGTGATTCGCTCGCGCCCGCACCTTTGGATGAAATGTTCCAATCGCTTGATGATCCAAATTGGGATGGCGCGATTCTCGGTGTACCGATGACAGATGCTTCGCGTTTCGGAACGATTTCGAAAAATGTACGCGGTAGATTGACCAGTTTCAATGAAAAGAAGCCTGGTGAAGGTATTATCAACGCCGGAGTCTATTTGTTCCGCAATTGGTTTATTGGGAAATTTCCTTCGAAAAGACCGTTAAGTTTTGAAATTGATGTTTTCCCGACACAAATCGCAGACGGAATGTTGTTGAAAGTTTGCGTGACGGACACCCCATTTTTGGATATAGGAACGTCTGAATCATTGCCACTAGCGGAAGATTTTATTCGCCAGAGCGCAAATTTTTTTGAATCATGATTATCAGCCGTACTCCTTTTCGAATTTCATTTTTCGGTGGAGGAACGGATTATCCGGCGTGGTATCGCCAAAACGGTGGTGCGGTGCTGGCGGCAACTATCAATAAATATTGTTACTTGACGTGCCGTTATCTGCCGCCGTTTTTTGAGCATCGGATTCGCGTCGTGTATTCGAAAATTGAAAATTGCCATCGGGTTGACGAAGTTGTGCATCCCTCCGCGCGCGAGACGCTGCGATTTTTGAAAATGGATCGCGGCATCGAGATTCATCACGACGGTGATTTGCCGGGGCGGAGCGGCATGGGTTCGAGTTCGGCGTTCACGGTCGGTTTGTTGCATGCATTGTATGCGCTCAAGGGCCAAATTGTCGGCAAAAAGCGGTTGGCAGTGGAAAGCATCCATCTCGAACAGGAAATTTTGAAGGAAACGGTCGGCTCGCAGGATCAGGTTTGCGCGGCTTACGGCGGTGTGAACCGGATCAACTTTTTTCAAAACGGCGATTTTTCGGTTCTGCCCACAACAGTTTCGCAGGAGCGATTGGATGAATTGAATTCGTACCTGATGCTGTTTTATACCGGCATCAAACGCACCGCGTCAGATGTGGCGTCGAGTTATGTAACGAAAATGGAAGAACGCGCCGGGTTGCTGAACAAAATGCGCGAATGCGTGGACAAAAGCTGCGAAATTTTGAACGGTAAAAAGGATTTGATCGCGTTCGGCGAATTGCTCCATGAAGCGTGGTTGGCTAAACGTGCGTTGAGCGACAAGGTTTCCAACGCGGAAGTGGACTCGCTTTTTGATGATGCGAGAGAGAAGGGTGCAGTTGGCGGAAAACTTTTGGGTGCGGGCGGCGGCGGATTTGTTTTGTTGTTCGTACCGCCGAAGCACCAAGCCGGAATCAAAAAATATTTCAGTCGGCTCATTCATGTGCCATTCAAATTCGAATTTTCCGGTAGCCAGATTATTTTTTTTGACATTGAAGAGGATTTTTCCACGCACGACGAGGAACGCACTAAAAAACAAATTGACGCTTTTCGGGAATTGGGTACAACCGTTCCTAGCACTTCGGCCTGAATGATCTCTCAACTCTGAAACTTGACGCTGTTTCAATCCTCCGGCAAGGTGTTCACGCGTGACTCCTGAAAAATTGATCGCTTTTGAGACGGAAGTTGCGGAAATGTTCAATAGCGGAAAAATCCGCGCACCGATTCATTTGTATTTCGGAAACGAAACGCAAATTATTGATATTTTCCGCGATATTAAATCTGAAGACTGGGTTTTCTGCTCATGGCGTAGCCATT
>JBEKZT010000132.1:0-6089 GCA_049509595.1 Verrucomicrobiota bacterium | reverse complement strand
TGCAGTATTCCGACGTGTTGAATCAACTCTGGTTCGGCCGCGATCCGGTTGCGCTCGACATGCTCGCACTCAAGGAACTGGACCGCGAACGCAACGCCGCTGGCGCGCTCGAATTGAAACAAAACACGGAAATTTATACCAACGCGGCCTTGTTGCAGATTGGCGTGGATGACCTGTCAAAAATCCAAGTGGATAAATTAAAATAAATTTGCATGAATTTATTTCACAATTCCTCGTCGCGGAAAGTTGCCTCGCGTTGTAAATTCCTTCCGTGCCAGCCAACGATTCCATCCGAAAAAAAGTCAGCGCATTGCCGCACAAACCGGGCATCTATTTAATGCGTGACCGGTTCGGCGCGGTGATTTATGTCGGCAAGGCGCTCAATTTGCGCAAGCGCGTGAGCCAGTATTTTCAATCCAGCCGGCGCATGGGCTGGGACTTGAAATTCAACGCGCTCGTCGAGGCGATTTGCGATTTCGATTTCCACGTCGTCCGCAGCGAACCCGAGGCGCTCCTGCTCGAAAGCAAACTCATCAAGGAATTCAAGCCGCGCTACAACATCAGTTTCCGCGATGACAAACGCTTTTTGATGCTGAAAGTGAATCTGAACGATCCGATTCCGAATTTCACTTTCGCGCGATTCAAAAAAGACGACGGCGCGCGCTACTTCGGACCGTTCGTGAATGCGTTTGCGGCGCGCAAAGTCGTCGCGCTCGCACGAAAACAATTCAACCTGCGCGGCTGCCGCGTCTTCACGCCGGGCGAGGCTGATTACAAGCATTGCCTTTACGCGCATTTGAAATATTGCACCGCGCCGTGCGTCGGCAATGTTTCGCGCGAACAATACCTCGAACAGGTCATCGCCGCGTGCAATTTTCTCGAAGGCCAGTGCCGCGAAATGCAGGAACAGCTCGAAGGCGAAATGAAAAAGGCGGCGAAGAATCAGGATTTTGAAAAAGCCGCGAGCCTGCGCGATTTGGTTCGCGACCTCAAAGACACCTGGAAGAAAACGGAAAAATTTGCGCGTGTGCCTTACAATTTGCCGCTTTCAATCAATTCGCAAAATGATCTAGTCGAACTCGCAAAAATTCTCGATTTGCCCGGGCCACCAATGCGGATTGAAGGTTTTGACATTTCAAACATCAGCGGCACGTTTGCCGTGGCGTCGCTCGTGAGTTTCAAGAATGGCCGGCCCGACCGCGCGAATTATCGGCGCTTCAAAATCAAAACGGTCGAGGGTCAGGACGATTTTGCGAGCATGGCGGAAGTTGTTCGCCGCAGATATTCACGGCTGCTGAACGAAAGCGTAGCACCGACCCAAAAAACAAAAAATGACGACGACGGCCACGCTGTCCCTCAGGAATTACAAACGCTTGTGAACGAAACAAGCCGGAAAATGCGGCGCGGTTTGCCGGCAAAAAATAAGATTGTAGCGGCGGCCTATGACCGCCGACGCTCCGCTACAAATTTGCCAAATCTGATTTTGATTGACGGTGGTAAGGGACAATTGAGCGCAGCAGTCGGCGAATTGAAAAAACTCGGGCTCGAGAAAATTCCGATCATCGGCTTGGCGAAAGAATTTGAGGAAATTTACCGGCCAAACCAAAGCGAGCCATTGCGGCTCGGCCTCGATCATCCGGCGGTGAAATTGTTGCAGCGCATCCGCGACGAATCGCATCGCGTGGCGAATTCCTACAACGCGCAATTGCGGCTCAAGCGGATTTCCGAAAGCGTGCTGGACGAATTTCCCGGCATCGGCGAACGGCGCAAGCAGTCCTTGTTGAAAAAATTCGGCTCGGTGCAGCGTTTGAAAGCGGCGACGCTGGAACAACTCTCCGCCGTGCCGGGTTTCGGCGGCAAAGCGGCGAAGGAGTTGAAAAAGTTTCTGGCGGCGCGGACAACTTTTACAAGTTAAGCCACAGCAGAATGCGTTTTACGGCTGCGGATTTTCAAGGTGGACAAACAGAGCAACAGAAAGGATGACGACCAAACGTAACAGCCAACTTTCAAATCTTTTTCACCTCCGCAAGTAATGCCAAGCAAAACATACGACCACACTAAAACCAAAGCCGCAAAACTTGAGAAACGCAGCCACTTCAAAAGGCGTTTATTTCGTGAAAGTCGCGGCAGTAAGAATGGCGATGCAATCACCAGCAAATTTGCCAAAGTTAAAGATGCCAAATGGATGGTTGGCCAGTTGCCGTGCCAAAATTCCGCCCAAGTCACCGCCGTTGCCGACATTCCGGCAAATCCCCAGCCCAGCATATCTGCATAAGCCGGGATGAGGAACGAAATGGCAAACAATGTCCAAGCCGTCCAAGCCAGCGGACGATTCCAGTTTTCCGCATCAATTTTCTTGAATTCAATTTTGAGCGGCCTGGCTTCACCAATTATTTGCGCGGAAATCTCAAAAGCCTTTTGTTCGTTCAATCCTGATTTCATCTGCTGCTCGATTTCTTCGCGCAGATGAATTTCTAATTCTTCCAGTGGCACGGGCGTTTTGATTCCGGCGGCGAGCATTTGTTTCCGCCATTCTGAAATTGCATGATCGAGGTTGAACATATTGTGCCTTCCATTTTACGAACCCGGCGGCGTGAGTTGTTGGCTCTCGTTTTTGTCAAGCAATAGGAACGCCGTGGTGGGCAAAACCAGTGTTGGAACCATCGCCCATAAAATCGCCACCATGAGCTGGCCGGTCGTGAAGTCGAAACACGGCAAAATGAAATAGACAAAAACCAAAAACCAGATCGCGCCCGAAATGCCGCCAACCAGGCCGACGACCGATTGGGCGCGCCGACCGGCAATGAGCGGGGAAAATGGAGGCGCAATGCGCCAGACAAAACCGGCCAGGCAAAGCAAGGTTACCTGCGCGGCCAGTCCCAACCCCCATTCGTTGATGGAAAGGTTGTATTTGAACATGGCACACGTCGCAGCCAGCATATAAACGCCCAGAATCACGACGCAAAAATAAACGATGAATTTCCGCTTTTGCGCTTGGTGCGCATCCCCGACTTTTTTGAATTCCATCTTGAGCGGGCTGGCCTGCCCGATTCTTCCGACTGCAACCTCAAAAGCTTTTTGTTTGTTCAATCCCGATTTCATCTGCTGCTCAATGTCTTCGCGCAAATGAATTTCCAATTCCTCCAGCGGCACGGGCGATTTGATTCCGGCGGCAAGCATCTGTTTCCGCCATTCTGCGATTGATTGTTCGAGGTCAAACATATTGTTCCTTTTTCAAACCGGCCAAAACGGCATGAACCAGCGACCATTGTTCGTGGTGTTTGGCCATTGCCGTCTTGCCATCCTTTTTGAGCGAGTAGTATTTCCGTTTGCGTCCGGTCTCGCTCTCACCCCAGCGCGCTTTAATCAAGCCTCGATTTTCCATGCGGTGCAAAACCGGATAAAGCATCCCGTCCGTCCATTGCAACTGGTCTTTTGAACGGGCTTTGATTTCCTGAATGATGGCGTAACCGTAGCTCTCGCCTTTGGAAAGCAGCGACAAAATCAGCGGTTCAGCCGAGGCGGCAACGAGTTCTTTGCGAATCATAGGGACACGATACATAGGAACAATATGTATGTCAAGCGCAAAATAAAACTTTTGCTATTTTGATTTTACCTTGCGTTCATTGTCGCCCATTCCTTGACATCAATTTTTCCTTTGCGAAACTAATAGACCCGATGGCCGAGCCAAAAGAAAATCCGCTCATGGAAAAAATCGTGTCGCTGTGCAAGCGGCGCGGCTTCATTTTTCAGTCGTCCGAGATTTACGGCGGGCTCAACGGCTTCTGGGATTACGGCCCGCTCGGCGCGGAACTCAAGCGCAACGTCAAGGAACTCTGGTGGCACGCCATGACCCGCCAGCGCGACGACGTCGCCGGCCTCGAAGCGACCATCATCATGTCGCCGCAAATCTGGAAAGCCAGCGGCCATGTGGACACGTTCGCGGATTTAATGCGCGAATGTCCGATAACAAATAAACGTTTTCGCGCCGACCAAGTTGAACCTCAAAATGGTCTGGTATTTTCTTATTGTGGAGCATGGTCAAAAAATAGTGAGGAATTAGCGAATTCTTCATTGGAAGGAAAAGAATATTCTCGGCGCATTATTGAAATGTTGCTGGAACAAGAAGACCTTGATGCTGAAATTGAAAAAGCTAGAGAAAGGCTTGGAGATGAATTTGCCAATCAATTGCGCAAATTAACACCGTCGGATCGTGTTCGGGATTTGCCTTTCAAAGTTCTTGTGACCAAAGGACATTTTCCAGAAGAAACTGCAAATAAAGTGGCGAGTAAGTTTTATGAAAAAGTTAGGAATTGTATAGGTGCTATTCCTGAAAGAGTTAATCTTGATGAGCCACAAAAAGTTGTAAATTCTGTGGACTTTAATCCTGAAAATGGCGCAGAACTTTCCGAACCGCGTCCATTCAACTTAATGCTTCAAACTTACGTCGGGCCGATTCAATCGCCAGAAAACATTGCTTATCTCCGCCCCGAAACCGCGCAGGCGATTTTCGCGCAGTTCAAAAATGTTTTGGAAACGTCGCGGCAACGCGTCCCGTTCGGCATCGCGCAGGTCGGCAAGGCGTTCCGCAACGAGGTCACGCCGCGCAATTTCACCTTCCGCTCGCGCGAGTTCGAGCAGATGGAGCTGGAATTTTTCATCAAGCCGGATGAAGTCGTGGAAGCAATTCATGGTTCGGTGTTCACGGTTCAGGGTTCAGGGTTGGAAAACTCTGAACCCGGAACGCTGAACCCAGAACCACAGCCGAATTGGGGCTGGCAGGCGTGGCACAAGTATTGGGTCGAGGAGCGTGTGCGCTTTTACGAAGGCATCGGGCTGTCGCGCGCGACGCTCGGCTTTCACATTCAGACAAAAGAAGAACTCGCGCATTACGCGCGCGCCTGCACGGATATTTTGTTCAAATTCCCGTTCAGCAAAAAGGACGCGGACGGCAATGTGGCCGGCGACGAACTTGAAGGCATCGCCGCGCGCAGCGATTTTGATTTGTCGCAGCACCAGCGTTTTTCCGGCAAGCCGATGGGCGTGTTCGACGACGAGTTGCGCGCCGCGTGGACGAAATTATCTAAAGAAAAGCAGGATGATTTGTGGAAGCGTTATTACGACAACCGCAAAAATTATCTGACAAAATCCGCCAAGCCGGACGAAACGGCGGAGCAAATCTCAAAGCAGGCGACGGACGACGCGAACGGCCTGGCAAAAGGCCAATATATTCCTCATGTGATTGAACCGTCAGCGGGGGTTGACCGTCTAATTCTTGCCTTGATTGCAAACGCGTATTCCGAAGTGACGGAAACGGACGACAAAGGCAAAAGCGAAACGCGCGTGACGATGAAGTTTCATCCGCGCGTCGCGCCGATCAAAGTCGCGGTTTTGCCGCTGATGAAAAACAAACCGGAGATTGTCAAAAAGGCGCAGGAAATCCGCGATTTGCTGCGTCCGTGGATGAATGTGTTTTACGACGAGGCCGGTTCGATTGGCCGCCGTTATGCGCGCCAGGACGAGGCGGGCACTCCGTTCTGCGTGACGATTGATTTCGACACGCTCGGCGAAAAGCCGGAATTGCTCGACACGGTGACGATCCGTTACCGCGACGACGGCAAACAAGAACGCATTGCAATTGACGAATTGTTAAACTGGCTTTTGCCAAAAATACGATAATGGCCGAAAAAGAAAAAAAGAAAAAACCGCCGAAAGAGCCGAAGAAACGCGCTCCGGTGCTGTATTTCATCGTCGCGATCAAGTTGATTAAAGGCGTGCTGCTGCTGCTGGTAGCGCTGGGGATTTTTGCGCTGGCAGGAAAGGATTTGCAGGATTTGTTCGAGCGCTTTGTGCGCGGACTTGGCTTCGACCCGGAAAACAGATTTTTTGGCAACATTGGCGACTGGCTGGACACCGTCACGCCGGCCAATGTGCGGGTGGCGGCGTCAGGCACTTTTCTTTGCGGATTGTTTTTGATCGTCCTGGGTTCGGGGCTGGCGTTTCGCGCGAAGTGGGCCATCTGGCTGGCGATTGGCGAATCGGCATTTTTCATTCCAATTGAAATTTTTGAACTGGCGCGCCGACGCCAG
>JBEKZT010000131.1:0-12011 GCA_049509595.1 Verrucomicrobiota bacterium | reverse complement strand
GGTTCCGTGAGCAGTGTCAACTGGTCGGTTTTTGGGGTCAATGACCTAAACAACCCTCCTGACAATTCATCGGTCACCCAGACCGATCCCAATACGCTTTGGAACACAGATGCGGCTTCCAGTCCCACTCCACATGTCTCGACTTCTGCTGTCCAGTTAAATGTGGTTGAAGAAATTGAAACAATTGCCGGCAGCAGCACAAGTCCGAGCCAAGGTGGACCAGTCACTGATCTTACTTCCGGATCTAACTTCGGAGCCGTTGAAGTCGTTAATGGCGTGACGGTTTCTGGGAACACTACGCCTACGGGTTATGGTTACACACCTACAATTGGGCCTAATGGTAACTTCAGTGATGAATGGTATGACGTTGAAAATACAGGTGCCAGCACGTCCGATTTATACCAATCCAATCCCAGCAGCAGTCCTTATGGCACTCCAAAAGCCACGTATCTTGGCAATTTCGTTTTAGATTCTTCCGGCGATTTGACCTTCAACCCGGCGCCGGAACCTTCAACCTGGGCGATGCTAGGTACCGGCTTGGTGAGCCTGCTGGCCTTTAACCGTTATCGTCGCAATAAATAAATATATTTCCGAATTAAACACGAACAACAATCAAACCAAAAAACAAACCAAAAACGCAAAACGTAATATGAAAAAAACATTAGTCCTAACATTAGCCGCCAGTATTCTTGGCGTTTCGCATCTGATGGCCAGCACCGTTGACCTGTATATCACAGGTTCCACGGCGTTCCGTGCCAACGTCTATAACGCCTGCGCCAGCCTCTACGACGGTGGTGCTCCAGGCACCGTTGTTTATGGCACCTCTGCAACCGGCGGGAATTCTCCGCAAAGTCCAGTAGCCAACAACTATCAGTGGACAATGAGCGGCTCGGTGGGCACCGCGATTCCGGCTTTCAGTGGCGATACTTTTAACATTCACGCTCTGTTCACCGGATCGGTTCAGGGTCTTCAATCAGTGCAACAAGGAATCCAGTTGATCTTCCTTGATGCCAGCGGCAATCCCCTCACTAACACGGCAACAATTGCCTTTTCAGATGTGGCAAGTGCTTCCACTCCCTATCCGGTGTCGAGTTCCTTCAATGAAGATGCGGTTGCCATTCAGCCGTTCGTTTTCGTGAAGTCAATAGCGGCCAGCGGCGATATCACCAGTGTTACCAACATTACTGCGGAACAATTGAAATATATCGTTCAAAACGGCAAATGTCCGGGTTTTGCCTGGACTCACAATCCATCGGACACTGGTACTATCTATTTGATTAATCGGACGAAAGATTCCGGCACACGCCGCACTACGTTCGCGGAAATAGGTGATCAATTCGGTCAATCGGCTCAAATCTATAATTTTGATGCCACCAACTTCGTCTTTTACAAAGCCACGAACGTTCTGGATGGAGCACATGGAGGATCCGGCGGTGGTGTACCCAGCATTGGAGTAGTTGGTCCGGCCGGAAACAACAATAACAATGCCAATTCCACTTGGGGTCCCGGTTATGTAGGCGGAGGTGACATTAAATCCGAACTTCAAGTTAATAATGCCGCCAATCAGGCCATTTCGTATTTGTCCTTCTCCGACGCCAAGGGTGTTACCGGCGTCAATTGGTCACAGGTCATTTCCTACAATGGTGTTTGGCCGACCGGACTGGGTTCCGGCCTTGCTGGCAACACTAGCACCAATGATTTCTCGCCGGTCTCGGAGGGTCTGTATCCCTTCTGGGCTGTTGAAGTCCTTGTCTATCCCAACGCTGATCCCCTTAATGCGGATCAGGATTTGACAGCTAGCGAGTTGGCAACCGTTCTGGGTGTATTAAATGCCCAAACCGTAATCAATGGCGGCTCGCCTACTCCTGGCAGCATTGAATACACAATTCAACAGAGCGAAGCCGGCGGAGCGACGGCCGTTCGTCTCGCCGAAATGAATGCCAGCCGTCAGGCGGTTGGTGGTCTCATTACTCCATAAGCAGATGTATTGAGATCATGACCGGCGCGGATTCGTCCGCGCCGGTCATCGACGTGTGGATTGGAAACCATGAAACGACTTTTTGCAGCCGCAATCTTGGTGATGGCCGGTCTTTTTGTGAATGCCGCCGAAACGCCCCTCGCGGTGGAGTTAAACGGCATAGTTAATTTCTCAGGGTGCAATTGCGCGTTCTTTGTTTTTAATCAACCGGGTTCGGTGCTGCAAAATTTCATGCTGGCCCAAGGCGAATCCCGTTTCGGTATCAAGTTGCTGGCGGTAGATGCAACGTCCGGTTGCGTTCAAATTGACAACTGTGGGCAGATGCAATCCTTGCGCATCTGCTCCGCGCCGGATTTGATTCCGTCACCTGTTTCAGGAATTGGGGATTCCACGGCAAAACCATTTGTTGCTGGTGGCGGAAATAGCGGAAGCAGTTCTATTGGAAACTCCGACTCTGCTGCTTCACCAGACCCAGCAACGATGCCAGGCAATCCCGGCTTCGGCACAATTCCAAGAAACGATAACAACTCCAACAACGCCAATCCTAACCAGAATTCCAGCCAAAACTCCGTCGCCAATTCGGCTGGTGCTGCCCCCTCCATAGCTTTTAAGGATCAGTCGAGTGCCCAATGGTATCAAGACGCAGCAGCCATTGAAGACAGTCGTCAGGAGACGGTGCAACAAGTTCTGTCGGGCGAGATGACGCCCTGGCCGCGAACGCCACTGACTCCGCCGGGAACTCCCAGCCAGTTGATTGGGGACGACACGCTTTTCGCCAATCATATTCCCGGCTTTTACCAGCATTGATTTCTGAGGTTCCGGCAATCTACCGCCGGACAAAAATTCCGTTGTTTCAGAATTGTGGCAAGGTTGACACGCAATAGTCACAAGGCGTCCGCATCCTTAGCCGCTCGATGACAGTTGAGCGCCATCTCATCCTGCAAGAATTGACGCTGCCGCCTTCTGCCGAATGGCCGCCGCAATGCCATGGATGGATTGTGGCGCGCGTGGCCGAAGGCACCGGTTACTGGCTGCAACCCGGCGCAAGCGCGCGGGAACTTACCACCGGCGATGGTTTGGTTGCCGCCCGTAACTCCAATGGCGTCATTCGCGCCAGCCAGTTGAGTCCGTTGAAATTGCAATTTTTTATTGTCCAACCGCAACATCTCAACGGGCTGCTCACGGTTTCAGAATGGCATCAACTGGAAGTGGCCCCAAATGAACTTTCCGCTCATGCTTCGATTTTCACGGCCGGCGAACTGATTGGCCAGAAATTCACGCGCATCGCTGGACAATCGCAAAACGAAAAACTGGCTGTGCGTTGCGTCATGCTTCAGATTTGGGCAAACGCCGTTGCCGGATTGTTGAACACTTCCATTTCTTCATTTACCGACGGCCATAAATTGCGTGAACGTTTCCGGCAATTGGTCAACGAGATGACCGAGGCGGAACTTTCCGAGCGTTCACTGCCTGACCTTGCGAAGCAGCTTCATTGCAGCGAACGCCATTTCAGCCGCCTGTTTCGCGAGGAATTCGGGGTGCCCTTTCGCGCGCGGCAAATCGAGCTGCGCCTCCAGCGCGCCCGGCAACTGCTGGTGGATTCCAACGCCAAAATCATCAACGTCGCCTACGACAGTGGCTACCGGCATCTGGGTCTTTTCAATGCAATGTTCAAAAAACGTTTCGGCGTCACGCCCAGCGAATGGAGGCAGCAAAGCGTCCGCAAAAATCTTCCGGCGCAGCCACGACATTCTCTCAAGCTGACGGCGCGAATCGGCATTTTGATTGCCTTGTTGTTTCTCAATTTCACTTGCGTTTTCGCGCAGACAAATTCCGCGCCGGCAACAGAAGCCGATTCAACTGCCAGAACGCGCACATCTAATTCGCAGCCGAAATTTGAAGTCCGCCATTATGAAATCATCGGCAACTCCTTGTTGAGCCCAAAACCATTCAACGACATTTTTGCCAAAGCCATTGGCAAGGAAGTTTCGCTGGATCAAATTCGCAAGGCGCTGGCCGATCTGCAAATGGAATATCGCGAACGCGGTTTCGTGACCGTCGCCGTCAGTCTGCCGCAGCAAAAACTTACTAACGCGACCATCAAAGTGCAGGTGACCGAAGGTGTGCTCACGAAAATTGACGTGACTGGCAATCGTTATTTCAGTTCCGAAAACGTGTTGCGCGCGCTGCCAAGCCTGCACACGAACCTGCTGCTCAATTCGCACGTTTTTCAGCGCGAACTGGATTTGGCCAATGCCAGCCGCGATCGGCAGATTTATCCCGTCATCGGTCCCGGCCCCGAACCGGGCACCACCGAACTGACACTAAAGGTCAAAGACCGTCTGCCGTTGCACGCGCGACTGGAGTTGAACAACGAAACGCCAAACGCCACGCCGGATTTGCGGCTCAATTCCAGTGCGCAATATGACAATCTCTGGGACTTGGAACATCAAGTGGGGCTGCAATACAGCTTTTCGTTTTTGGAATACAAAAACGGGGATACTTACTCGAAGACTTTTTTTGACGACCCGCTTGTGGCCAATTACAGCGGATATTACCGCCTGCCGCTCGGCGGTTACACATCTGTGCAGCAGCAAGTGGATGCCAATCCGTCCAGTTTTGGTTACAACGAAATCACACATCAATTCAATTTGCCACCGGCGACCGGGCGTCCGGAATTGACTTTTTACGCTAGCCGTTCCGTTACCGACACGGGCGTGTTGTTGGGACCGAATGCCTTTTTATCGGACACAACGGCCACAAACGGCTCAGGGGTGATTTTTCATCCGCTTACGATCACGACCAACAGCGCCGGAGAAAATATCACCGTGAACGAAGACCTTGGTTTGAAGCTGACCCTGCCGATGCAATTAAAAAAAGTTGCCGCCAGTCTTTCGCTGGGGGCCGACTTCAAGCGTTATCAGGTCGCGAGCTTCAACACGAATGAAAACTTTTTTGCAACTGAGTATTACGATTCGCAGGGACTGCACATAGACAATACTTCCGCTCCCCAAGGAGAACCTACCGTCAAATCCTCGTTGGATTATTTGCCTTTGAACGTTGGGTTGAATGGCTCTATGCCAGACAAGTGGGGGACGACTTTTTTTAATGCACAGGCGAACTTCAATGTGCTGACGGTTTTTTCCGAAGACTTTGGCGGTGTTTCCTATACGCCGAAAGCCCGGGAGAACTATGTGACTTTGCAACTTGGTGCTGACCGCATTCAAACTATTTACAAGGATTGGTCGGTGAAACTTCATGCTGACGGCCAGTGGGCGAATGAGCCGCTGTTCTTCAACGAGCAATATGCAATGGGCGGAGTGATGGGTGTGCGTGGTTATCCTAATGGCGAGGCTTATGGCGACACGGGTTGGCGCGTGAGCATTGAGCCGCAGACGCCACAAGTCAGCATTGGCATGGTGGACGGTGACAAACCATTCTGGGTGCGCGCCTCGGTGTTCATGGACTACGGTAAAGTTTCTGCATTGGCTGGATATTATGTCAGAAGAAACGGCATTAGTCTTTCAACATCAGCAATCCCCGGCAATCCTTCTCAACTGGATTTCTGGGGTGTCGGCTGGAGTTTCATCATGAACATTGGCGAACACTTGGACGCAAGATTGACCATGGCGTTTCCGCTCATTAACCAGGATGCTTCACCCGGTTGGAGTCCGCTGAACAATAGGCAGATTTATTTCGGTATCGGCGCGCAATTCTGAGCCTATGCACAACAATATGTCACCGATTTGTAACGCAACACTGCGCCCGATTGACATTAAATTTTAACGAAATGGTGATACGCAGACATTTAACAACTGCTGTTCTGGCAATTGGAATTGCATTAAATGCAATGGCCAATCCGGCAGGCATGACTGTTGCCTCCGGCTCGGCAGTTGCGCAGGCGAGCGGCTCGCAGTTGACCGTTACCACGTCGCAAAATGCAGTGCTTAACTGGCAGAGTTTCAATATCGGCGCAGGCGAGACGACTATTTTCAATCAACCTTCCGCCTATTCCCTCGTCGTGAACAATATCCACGATGCCAACGCGTCACAAATTTACGGCAGCCTGCAGGCCAATGGCATCGTCGTGTTGATGAACCAGAGGACCGAATTCTTTCATCAAGACCGGCGGTCTTATCGTATCCACCGCAAATTGCCTGCCGCCGCAAAACAGCGGCGGTGCGTGGGAGTTCAATGGCCCGCCGCCGCTGGCGAGCATCATCAATTACGGCCAGATCAATGTCGGCAACGGCGGCCCGGCTTTTCTCATCGCCGATGATATTGAAAATCATGGCACGATCAGCGCGCCGGAAGGCGATGTTGTTCTCGCATCCGGACAGACGGTGTTACTTTCCGAGCGGCCGGATGGCCGCGGCGTCAGCGCACAGGTGACGTTGCCTCAAGGTTCGGTCAATAATTACGGAACAATTGTCGCCGACGGCGGAATAATTGCGATGAATGCGCAAGTGGTGAATCAAAATGGAATCGTTCAGGCCGACTCAGTTCAAAATCAAAACGGCGTTATCGAGTTGGTCGCATCCGACCAATTGAATCTTGGTGCGAATTCAAAAATTTCGGCGCACGGCGACAATTCGTCGCCCGATAGCTTCGGCGGAAATGTAACGCTGCAATCCGGGAATACTTTCAGTGATAATGTCGGCAGTCAAATTTCCGTGGCTGGCGGGTCGCAAGGAGGCAACGGCGGCAGCGTTGAAATCAGCGCGCCAGTCTTGACGGATATTCATTCACAACTCGATGGCTCGGCGCAACCGGGATATTTGGGAGGGACGGTGCTGCTGGATCCCGTTGACCTCACGCTTGATACCAGTTCGCTTTCTCCGTATTTCGGCTTCTCACAAATTCTTTTCCAAGCTTCGGGCGATATAACACTTGATGCAACGACAACCTGGGATTTGAGCGGCAGCACTGGCGTGAACAACGGCCAACTGACGCTGGAGGCCGGGGGTGATATTATTTTCGGCTATGATTCCTTTGGTGACAGCGCTCAAATTATGGACGCCAACAATTGGTCGGTCACCTTTCAAGCCGGATATAATTTTGCCAATAATTCCGTCAACTTTGGCCAGGGAAGTATTTATCTGAACGGTGGTGACGGACAAACCGGTGGTGGTTCGATACAAACCGGCGGCGGCAATATAAATTTGGTGGCCGGGCAGGACATTCTTGTCGGCTCCGGTTTTGTGATTACGACGGGTGGCGGCAGCATCAGCGCCCATGCTCTGGCAGGAGACATTGATACCGGCGGTGATGCACAAGGTTACTTTTTTCAATCTTCGGACTTGGCCAGTCAAGCTTATGATTTGCAAGATGGTTTGGGTGGCATCAGCACTGCATCGGGCGGTGATGTGACTCTGATTGCGGGTGGCAATGTGACCAGCGTGTTACCCGGCAATAACGGCTATTATTACGATGGCAATTTCTTAACACCTAATAATGCCGATTACACCACGGCAGGAGCGGGTGCTTATGGCTCGCAGCCCGGAAACGTGACCGTCGTGGCAGGTGGCGATGTGACGGGGAATTACCTTGTAGCCAATGGAGTTGGCAGCATTTTCGCCGGAGTTGAAATGGATGCCAACGGCAATCCGGTCAAAGATGTATCTGGCAATTATGTGCTGGATAATTCCGGCAGCGCTGGGACGGATCAATTAAATCCCAATCTGGCATTAAGTTTAGTCAGTGGTGGTTGGAATGTCACAGCGGCGCAAGATATTATTTTGCAGGAGGTTCTTAATCCAAACGGCATTTTCAATGTTAACCCAGGTGGTGCCTACCATTACTTTGATTACTCACCAGACGACTACGTGAATTTATCTGCCGGCGATCTCGTACAATTGGGCGCGTCGTCCACGGCACTGCCTCGTTTGAACAGCGAGGACAACCTCAAGGTTCCAGTAATCTATCCTCCAATCTTGAATATCGCGGCGGGTGCTGGCGGTGTGGTTTTGGACGGAGATTCCGTCTACAATCAATTGATTCTTTTTCCGTCTCCTGAAGGTAGCCTTACCATTAACACGACTCAAGGTGGTTCACTTGTTGGCGATCTGCCGCCCTCCGCTGGCGCGCCGCAAATCTTTAATTTAATCGTCTCGGATAGTGGTCATAGCCAATACAAGTCATCATCCGGCGGACTCTTTGGTTTGAATGATCACGCCGCGATCCCGGTTCATCTTAACAACCCCACGCCGATAACGCTGAACATTTCCGGCGATATGGATTATGTCCTGCTCGGCGCGCCCGAAGCGGCGCAAATCAATGTCGTCGGCAATATGAATAACTCCCGATTTCAAGGGATGAATTTATCTGCCAACGACGTGACCAGTATCGATGTTGGACAGACCGCCAAACAAAACATGGAGGACAGCGGCCTGCTCAATCCAGCCACGGACGAAAACCTAATAGTTGGGGGCGATATCAATAACCGGAGCATTTTTACTTCCATTGATTTGAGCCAAATTCCCGGTGCGCAAGCACCCGATTTGTCCGTTCTTTCCCAAGCCGTCAACAACAGCATTTCGGAACCGACACTCGCTTCAAGTTTTTTTTACAACGGCACAACGCTGACTTATGAGAATATCAACGGCGTGAGTCTGGCCAGTGTTCTACAACTGCTGCAGCATTTGACGATTCAAGTTTATATCAACGGCGCTCCTCAATGGGCTGACCCGCCATACGACACCATACCCATCACCACCACTGCTTCAGTTTTGAATTCTGCCACCGCATCTGCTTTGCTTGCTCAATACAATGCGCTTGGCGCAATTCCCAACAACGCAACCGCCAATGGTTTTATTCTCGGCGGCGGCGGCGCATTCGACATTTCCGCCCAAAACATAGACCTCGGCACGTCCGCTGGAATCCAATCCAAAGGCGTCGGACTTTACGAAGTCGGCAACACTTATCCACTCGCTAATTTGTTCGGCGCTGGCGGAGTGTTCGACAATGGGGCTGACATTTCGGTCAATGTCACCGGTAATTTGAATATGTATTCCACTTTCATCGCCTCGTTGAACGGCGGCAATATCAGCGTCAATGCGGGTGGGGTCATCAACGCTGGCTCGTCTGTGTTTTCCGTTAACACGCTTGGCGTTCGTGGAATCTATTCAACGAGCGCGGGTGATGTGTCCGTCGTTGCCAACGGAGACATCAACATCAACGGCTCACGCATCGCCACTTATGACGGTGGAAATATAACGGTCGAGTCGTTGAACGGCACTGTTAACGCCGGATCTGGCATTTCTGTGCCCGTGTCGGTTCAAGGTTATTACGAAGATCCCATCACCCACATCGTGTATCAGGCCAGCCCGCAAATTCCCTTTAGTGGCATTGTGGCATTGACCTTTCCCGCTCGCGATGCGTCTTATCCAGCACCGCCAGCAACCCTCGGTAACATTCTCGTTGAAGCTCCGAACGGCGATGTCAACGCCAACGTATCCGGCATTTTGCAGATTCCATTGAACAATTTGAATTACCCAAATGCCATTACCACTGTCCTGGCAGGATATGAGTTACGCGACAGCATGGGCAATCCCGTGACCGCTGACGATATGGCGGACGGGACGCCGGTTTTTGTCTCTGCAGACGGAAACATTATCGCCAACGGTTCGGGTATCATTGCCAGCAATGCAAAATTGGACGCCAGCGGCGACATTAACGGCCTTATCTTCGCACGTAACAACATTGACATCAGCGCGCAGCAAAATGTCAATGTCACCGCGCTTGGAGTGGGCAACGTCAACGTCAGCTCCGGCGGCACGATTTCAGGCACCATCGTTGGAGTGGGAGCGGTCAGCGTCAGCGGCAATAGCATTGATGCCTCGTTGATTTCAGCCAATGTCTCCGGCGCAACGAGTGGCCAAAGCGGTCTGGGTCAGGGCACCGCTGCTAATTCCGTCTCCCAGTCAGCTTCCAATGATCAGTCCACCAAAGACGCCGCTTCATCCGACTCGGAAGACGATGAAAAAAACAAGAAGCCCAAACAGATTGCCTTGGCGCAAAAGGTGAGTCGTGTGACGGTGATCTTGCCGCCGAAGAATTTAACTGAAAAACAGAATGCTCAAAACCACTTATGACTATGATGATTCATCCGATGTTTGCCGCGAACGCGGCGGTGTATGCGATCCAGAACGCGACAATTGAAGGCAAGATCACGGTGATCGTGCTGTTGGTCCTTTCGTTGTTCAGTTGGACGATTATTTTGTCCAAGTTTCGTCAACTGAACATTGCACGCAAGATGACCAAGAAATTCATGGCGGCCTACGCTTCCACGCGCGACCCGCTGGATATTCAACGCAAAGGCGAAGAGTTCGATGGCGCGCCGGCTTATCAACTTTATATCCGTGGCGCGGATGAACTGTCCTATCAATTGAAAAACAATCCGGTGGAGGTCAAGGCGCTTACTTCATTGATTCCGGCCGGTGCGGAAGACGCCAACACCGGATTTCTGGCCAAATCCAAGACAACCAAAATTAGCATGGAGTCGTTTGAAGCAGTAAAAGTGATTCTGGAAGAAGCGGCTTCTGCCGAAGCCATGGTTTTGGAGAAAGGAATGATTGTCCTTTCAACAGCGGTGGCAGGCGGGCCATTCATCGGACTGCTTGGAACGGTCTGGGGCGTTATGTCCACCTTCGCGGGCATCGCCGAATCGAAGGCGGCGACATTAACGGCGATGGCGCCGGGTGTGGCGGCGGCATTGGTCGCAACGGTCACGGGTTTGCTGGTGGCGATTCCGGCAATGTTCGGCTACAACTTCATGGTCACGACCATCCGGCACATCACGCAGGAACTGGACGGATTTGCCAGCCGTTACGCCAACCAGATTGAGCACGTTTATGTGGATCACCGTCCGTTGTCCGAGGAAATCCGCGCCGCGAATGAAGTCCTGGCCGCCCGCATCACCGGGGCGTTGCAAACTGAAAGAAATCCCGTGCTGTGAAAAAGTGTTCCAAGTCCGCGCATCATTCGTTGACAGAGTTGAACATCACACCGCTGCTGGATCTGGCGTTTGTGCTGCTGGTGATTTTCATCATCACGACGATTCCGCCGGTCAATGATCTGGACTTGAAGTTGCCGACGGCGGCCAAACGATTGAAAGACGCGCCGCGCAAAGCCAATTACATCAGCGTGCAGGCCGACGGCACGATGTATCTGAACAAAAAGAAGGTCGTTGACGCGCAGGACATGCTCCAAACACTGATTGGCCTGCGCATAGATGATCCGGATTTAAATGTCATCGTGCGCGGTGACAGTCACACGAAATATAAACAAATCCGCGCCGTATTGGACGTCTGCCAGCAGGCCAACGTGCCCAAGGTGGATTTGGCAACCGAGCCGTTGAAATAAAATGCTGCCGCAATCACAACCGCGCAAGAGGCGCAATTCGTCAAAGGTGAACCTGCTCATCTCGTTCATCTTCCATGCGGTGATTGTGGCATTGTTGTTTTATTTTGCGGCGCGCGAAGGATTGCTGGGCAAACAACTGAAAAAAATCGCGGTGGAAATGGTGAAGGAAAAACCGCCGGAGAAACCCAAGCCACCCGAAAAGCCAAAAGTGGAGCCGCCCAAGCAGGAACAACCCACGCCGGTTGAAAAACCGAAAATGGTTGAAGCGCCGAAGGCCGCTCCACCGGTGGAAGGCCCGCCGACGGTTGCGCCACCGGCGACTGAACTGCCGTCGTTTGCCTTTGAAGGCGGCAAGGAAGTTGATACCAGTTCCGATCCGGTGCAGATTTACAAAGGCCTGGTCGAATACGCCTTTCGTTCGAAGTGGAACCGTCCCGACAATATGGCCGACGACGATTACGTTGCCGAAGTGGAAGTGTCCGTTAACCATGACGGGCAAATCGGCGATTCCGAATGGAAAGAAGGTTCGGGCAATCCGCGCTGGGATGATTCAGTGCGGGCGGCGATTGCCGCGGTGAAAAACATGGATCGTCCGCCGCCTACGAATTTCCCCACGCATATTTTGGTTCGCTTTGACGTCCAGGAAGAAACCGAGCCGGTGCTCCAATGA
>JBEKZT010000130.1:0-7762 GCA_049509595.1 Verrucomicrobiota bacterium | reverse complement strand
CGATAATAAGAGAGAAGCCAAAAGCTTCAATCCAGAGGATCGAGTTCGCCCGTTTTCTGGTTCGTTTCATTGGCTTAATTTTGATCGCCGTGAAAATTATTGTCCAGAGAAAGTGACAATTCTCGACAGTCGTGTGTTCAGTTAATAAGCTGCCAATCGCATGACGCGCACGGAAAAACTACTGGCCCAGCTCATTGCGCTGCCCAGCGTGAATCCCGCCTTTCTGCCACCGCGACATCCAAGTGCCGGCGAAAAGCGCGTCGCGGATTTTCTCGCTACCGTTGCGGCGCGTGCCGGACTGGAAATCGAGTTCCAAAAAGTCCTGACCGGGCGATCCAATGTTATTGCGCGTTTACTTCCGAAAAATGAAATCAAACAAACTATTTTACTCGCGCCGCATCTTGACACTGTCGGTGCGGACGGAACGCGCTTCATTCCGCAGCGCAAAAACGGACGCCTGCATGGTCGCGGCGCATGCGACACGAAAGGTTCCGTCGCCGCCATGCTCTCCGCGCTCTGCGAACTGGCGAACGCAAAATCGCGTCCGCTTGAAACGGAAATTATTTTCGCCGGATTGATTGACGAGGAGCACGCGCAAGCCGGTTCGCGCGCACTGGTTGCGAGCGGATTCAAAACGGACTTGGCTATCGTCGGCGAACCGACGCGATTGCAAGTCGTCACCGCGCACAAAGGTAGCTTGTGGCTGGAACTCGAAACGCGCGGCAAAGCGGCGCACGGCGCAACACCGCAGTTCGGCAAAAACGCGATCCATGAAATGGTGGGCATTGTAGACGCGCTCGAAATGAAT
Source organism: Verrucomicrobiota bacterium (assembly GCA_049509595.1). GTDB lineage: Bacteria > Verrucomicrobiota > Verrucomicrobiia > Limisphaerales > UBA11358 > UBA11358. The sequence goes on along the minus strand of JBEKZT010000130.1, from coordinate 6,954 downwards.
TACGCCGCACAATTGCGAAAGCGAAAACATAAATTGCTCGGCGCGGCGACGGTGAATGTCGGCACGATTTGCGGCGGCAAACAACCAAACATCGTGCCGGACAGTTGCACGATTACGATTGATCGCCGCACGTTGCCGGGTGAAAAGGACGGGAAAGTAAAAAATGAAATCGCCGCGTTGTTGCGCACAAAAAAATTGTCTGCAAGAATTTCCAACACGAAACTCGCGCCAGCTTTGCCGCTGGAAACGAATTACAAATTGCCGCTGGTCCAGAAATTTTTGAAAAGTGTCGGACAATCCAAACCGCTTGGTGTCCATTTTTTTTGCGACGCGGCGGTTTTGTCGGCGGCCGGAATTCCGAGCGTGGTGTTCGGGCCGGGTGACGTGGCACAGGCGCACACGGCGGACGAATGGATCTCGCTGGCGGAACTTGAACGCGGGAAAAATCTACTTTTGCGTTTCTTGAATTCACTTTCCTGAACCAAACCGGTTTCGTATTGTCCAACGCTCATGTCCGCAGAAAAAATTGCAACGACGCCCACAGCCGCAGAGAAACATCACATCACGTTTTTCCGTCAAAGCGGCTGGATGATGATGGCGGCGACGGCGAGCGGAGCATTCATGTATGCGGTTCATTGGGTCGTTTCGAGAGAAATTCCGAAAGGTGAATACGGAGTGTTCACGACATTGTTGCAGGTGATTTCGCTGATGGGAATTCCGGCGATTGGTTTGCAGCCGGTCATCGCGCAGCAGCAGGCGGCGGCAATTACGGATGAACAACAGCGCGTCGTGGCGAGCGAATTCCGCGCGGTGTGGCGGGTGATTTTTTTTATATGGCTGGGAATGGCGCTGGTCGCAGGCATTTTTTGGCAACAAATACTGGCAGGTCTGAAAATTGAAAATTCGGCGGCGCTGGCGGTGACAGTGCTGATCGGTCTGGCGGCGATGTGGATGCCGCTGGTCATGGGAATTTTGCAAGGGCGGCAGGATTTTTTCTGGCTGGGCTGGACGAACATCTTCAACGGCGTCGGACGCTTCGGAATCGTTTGCATTCTCATTTTCCTGTTTCATGTCTGGGCGGCGGGTTCAATGAGCGCGGTGCTTTTGGGCATGATGGCGGTGATTGTGATTGGCGGATGGCTAATTCGTGATGTCTGGAAAATCAAGCGTGTGCCGGTTGCGTGGCGGAACTGGTTAAAACGGGTCATACCGCTGACGCTGGGGCTGGGCGCGGCGACGTTCATGTTGAGTGCGGACATGATCTTCACGCAGAATTTTTTCCCACGCGAGCAAACCGGATTTTACGCGGCAGCGGGAATGATCGGTCGCGCGCTTGTTTTTTTCACGCAGCCGCTGACGCTGGTGATGTTTCCGAAACTGGCGCGCAGTGCGGCGACGGGCGAAAAATCAAATGCGCTGGAACTGGCATTGGGGGCAACTTTGCTGGCGGGCGGCGCGGCGGCGATCGCCTGCACGCTGTTTCCGTGGTTGCCGCTGCTGATTGTGAATGGCAAATCATTTTTGGTCGCGGCACCGCTGGTGACGTGGTTCGCGTGGTGCATGCTGCCGCTGACGCTTTCAATGGTGCTCATCAACAGCCTCATGGCGCGCTCAAAATTTTCGGCGGTGCCGTGGCTGGTTTTGGTGGCGATTGGCTATGGCGTCGCGCTGGCAGTCGTTGGCCGGCATGCCGGAAGTCTGGCTGACACACAGGCCGGATTGCGCATGATGATCCAAACGCTCGGCGTTTTCAATCTGCTTCTGTTCGGCGTCTGTGCGTGGTTCACTTGGACAAATAAATCTGCGCCGGAAAATAAAATTTAATTTTTCGGGCCGGACAAGGGCCTTGGCGCGCGCAGTTTTTTGTAAATCCAGGCTTCCAACGGACGCAACGGGCGCAACCATTGATAAAACGGCGAATAAATCAATCGAACGCGCACAGTCGAAAGAAACATCGTCAGCGACGAACGGAAAAGCGATGAAGTGACTTTTGAGCCAACTTTGTCCGTCCATTCAGTCGGCACTTCAAGAATTTTGAATCCGGCGCGTTTCATCGAAACGAGCAGATTTACATCAAACGCGAGGTCGGTGATATACAGAGATGAATGGATTTTTTCCACCGCCGTCCGGCGCATGATTTTGCACGGACATTGAGTGTCCTTGATGTGCATCCAAAACAATGCTTCGACGATGACATGAAAGCAGCGACTAATGAACTGTCGCAACTTCGGCTGCGCTTGAAGTAGGATGCTACCCGGCAGCCAGCGCGAGCCGATGACGCAATCCGCCTCACCAATCCGTTTCACCAGTTCATGAAAGGCCTTTGGCGACGATGCGCCGTCGGCATCCACATAGCCAACCAAGTCCGCGAGCGGGGCAAGTTTCAATCCTTCAATGAGCGCGCCGCCTTTGCCGATGGGTTCGCGAAAATCCAGATAGCTGATGCTCAGAAAATCTTTGGCGACGTGCTGGACAACCGTGAGCGTGTTGTCCGTGCAGCCATTGAGCACGACAATGAGTTGAAATTTGCCTGAATAATTTTTCGCAAAATACTGCGTGTATTCACGCAGCACCGGTTCGATGCGCACTTCTTCGTTGTAAGCCGGAATCAGGATGAGCAGGCTTGGGTCAGGCACGCGCAGTGAATAGCAGAAAAAGCGCGAAATGCAATCGCAGCTTGCGTAAATACTCCGCAAACGCTATTAAAATCACATGGATTCGAGGGAAGCGTTCGTGGCGCTGAACATGGTTGAGCACGTGGGGCCGATTCGGGCGCGGCTGTTGCTCGAACATTTCGGTGACGCGCCAAAAATCCTCGCCGCCTCCAAATCCGAACTGCTTCGCGTCCGCAACATCGGCGAGGAAGTTGCCGAGGCGATTTCCAATTGGGAAAAATCCGTGGATCTCGCGGGCGAATTGAAACGCATTTCGGAATTCGGCTGCCACGTGTTAATCCAATCAGATGAAAATTATCCCGCGTCGCTCCGCGAAATTTACGATCCGCCGCTCGTGCTTTACGTCAAAGGCGGATTGACCGCGAAGGACAAAAACGCCGTGGCAATGGTCGGCTCGCGGCAGACGACGCATTACGGCATAGAGACGGCGCGCAAGCTCGCGTATCAGCTCGCCTATGTCGGCGTGACAGTCGTGAGCGGCGGCGCGCGCGGGATTGACACGGCGGCGCATCAGGGCGCGCGCGCGGCGAAAGGAAGAACGGTCGCTGTTTTGGGAACGGGAATAAATCTGGTTTTTCCGACGGAGAATGCGGAATTATTTGAACGCATTTCCGAAAACGGCGCGGTCATCACGCAATTTCCGTTCAATCGTCCGGCGGACAAACAAAGTTTTCCGATTCGCAACCGCATCGTTGCGGGAATGACCTTGGGCACGGTCATCGTCGAAGCCGATTTGCACAGCGGTGCGCTCATCACGGCAAATTTTGCGACGGAATATGGCCGGCAGGTTTTCGCCGTGCCGGGGCGGATTGATTCACCACGCAGCAAAGGCTGCCACGATTTGATTAAAAAGGGCGCGAAACTTTGCGAAAGCGCGGAAGATATTTTAAGCGAGTTCGAGTATCTGTTTCCCGCGAGCAACCGGCCTGCCGCGCCAAATGAAACCGGCGTTTTGCCCGCGCTCGAATTGCCCGAAAACGAAAAACTTGTTTACGATGCGTTGAGCAAGGAAGAGTCGTCCATTGACGAAGTGATCCGTCGCAGCGGTTTGCCGAGTTCCACAGTTTCAGTGGCATTATTAAGTTTGGAAATGAAGCGCGCGGTGAAGCAATTGCCGGGAAAATTGTTCGTGAAAAATTCCTGAACTGCCTATCATTCAAAGGTCACCAAGAATGTCTGAACATCACGAAGGTTCTGCGTGCTGGCCAAACTGGTGCAGCGTTTTTAGGGTCGCGTGCGCGGCACCGCGTTCTTGTTCCAGTAATAGAGCCAGAGATTATCCAGCTTGGAATATTCCGCATGGCCGTCTGCACAAACAACATTGACGCCGCCGGGCAACACTTTTGCACTGTCAATCACGACAGTTTTTGCTTTCACGGGACCTCTTGAACCATGGCGTGAAATACAGCAACGCACCATGCCTTGATATGCGGGCACTAGCTGATTCGCCAGATCACTACCTGCATATACTTCCCATATGGCATTCTGATCTGCAACACATCCTTGGTACGGCCACATGTCCACCCATAGAGCATCCACAAATTCAGGAGTTTGCGAAGGATGGGCAATTCCTGCATCGTTCGGGAAAAAATTGGTTGAATCACTTGTGGCTAGCCAACCAAAGCTGGTTGGATCGTACTTGTAAAGCCATCCGTTCAATGCATAACTGCCATTGGTGGCAACAACGGGGCTCGCCAGGTTGTTCGGGTTTGAGAGAACATCCCAAATCCAAGAATTCTGGGCCGTGCCTTGGCCGTTCGGCTGTGTCCCCGGTACCGTCTGCGTTGCTAGTGGACATATTCCAACAGCCCGAGTATTACCCGACGCTGAATAAAGCATCGTCATCCATAATTGATTGGCATTTTGCCCCCAACCAATGGCTCCATAATCAGTATGATACATCGCCGCCGCCAAACCCAGTTGTCTTATATTACTCATGCATTGGATGTTTTGTGCCTTAAGTTTTGCTTGAGCCAATGCCGGCAACAGCATCGCCGCGAGAATGGCGATGATGGCAATTACCACCAGCAATTCTATCAAAGTAAAGCCACGGCGTGCAGTCGCGCACCACCGATCTGAATAAGTAGAAAACCGATATTTCATAATTAATCAACCAAACCGTAATTTCTTTTTTAGAAAGACCAAAACAGGGTATCAATAATACCCTGAATAGTCACGATTTTTTTACGCTATTCTTCACGGAGCCTGAGTCCGGAAGAACATGCTCGCACCAGTGGGTGTGAACGTGTATGGCGAAGCGGTATTATTCGTCGTCCACGGACCGGTCAGACTGGTGGCTTGCAGAAGTATTCCATTTGTATAACTTACCTGCAGGTTTGAACCCGCCCACTGGATGCCCAACGTCGGAGTCGGCAGAATCGACGGCGCATTGCGAACAATCACAGCGGACATATAACAGCCGCTATTTCCATCCAAGGCGATGATTTGTGTCGTGTTGGTGGCCGTGAAGGTTCCCACCACATACACATTGTCCCCCATGGTGAATGACTGGGAAACGTCAGCCGTGTTAATTGCGTCCGCAAAATTCCCTTGGCGCCCAGATCCATTGTTGCCACTATTACATTCGTAGTCAGCCCCCAATATCGCGTCGAGATTCGTGTCGCCGGTGGTTCCGTTGAATTCCCCGGCGCCATAATCGGTATAACCACCCACGAGGGTGGCCGACGCACCGGTATTGTCAAAAATAATCAAATTAGTGCCATTCGTCACCGTCAGGGCTGGACCACCGAACGATTCAGCTTCGAAGAAGGTGCCGGGCGTGCCATTCAGAATTTGAGCCGCCGTTAGACCATTGATAGGCACTTTGGCCGACCATTGTTCCTGGGCGGTGGATGCAGGAAATATTGTCAAATCAACCCAATCGCTATTGGTGGGACTGACCGATTGACTGTTGGAAGCGCTTAACCGGTAATAACCGCTGGCGTTGGTCTGTGGACTTGATAGGGTCAAAGTGCTATTGGTCGCCCCGGAAACGCTGGAGACGGTGACACCGTCGTCTGGGCTGAACTGCCATTGATAGCTGATGGGCAGGTCGCCGATAAATGATGCCGTCAAATTCATGACATTGTTGTTGCCAGCGGTAATGCTGAGACCGCTCGAGCTGCCAAGAGAGTTGGCATTGTCGGGATAAAGAAAGGTATCGGCCGTGAGCACCGGTGCCGAATGGCTAATCACCAGCGTTGCGGGTGGCGTGCTGGTGACCGAGCCGGCCCCATCCGTGACGACCACGACATAATCCTTATTGTTACCGGGATTCGCCACGTTGGTGATTGACAAAGTAGGTGTGGTTACTCCGGAGAATTGGCCGCCATTTGATAATGGCGAATAAATCCCGCTGCCCACTGCGCCGTCCAGCCATTGGTAGGTCAGGCCGGCGGTTACACCGTTGGTGGTAGCCGACACAGTAAACGTGGCCGTCGTCCCGGTGTTATTTGTCTGGGTGACCGGCGGTGAATTGATGACCGGCAGGGGAGTGGGCGGTATCGCGCCCAGAACGGCATAATTGTTAAACTGAATGTTTCCTCCCGTGGCTGTAAATTCAGACACGAAACCGCCGCCCGTAACATAACCGGTCAAGTTGGCCGGTGCCGTTGGACCAATCACCACGTTGGTGTTAGCCGTGGCATTGTTAAAGGTGCAATGGCCACTAACTGTCAACTGGTTCCACGCGCCGGCGCTGGGATTAAAGTTCATGGTAAAAGTTTGAAAGGCCGAGCCGTTCTGCGTGAAATAGTTCGTAGAAACATACCACTGGTTGTTGTTCATTTGCACGGCCCAGTGCATTTGTTGGCTGGCTCCTGAGCCATTATTCGCCATGACTGAGTACGACAGATTTTGAACAACTGCCAGGTTGATTCCTGGGAATGCCATCTTATTGCTGACCGGTCCAAGCCCGTCGCCCGGGAGCGGATCATACGGACCGCCATTCGCTGATGCGGTGGTATAATACCAGGCATTGGTTTGGGCAACGGTATTATCATAAGTATAAACCGCGCATATGGGGAAACTAACCGGGTTACCGCTACCCGCGTTCTTGCTGAAAATGCGAGCAGGACCATACGTACCTCCGCAATCTTGAATCCAGCCAACATTGGTAACCATCTGGTCGTTTTGTTTCGGCATGTAGAAGGTTTCCCGATAAATAATTGAAGCCACCGTCAAATTGGCTGGTGGCGCGCTGGTGACCGAGCCGGAAGCGTTGGCCACCACCACCACATAATCGCCGTTGTTGGTCAGCGTCAGATTGGTGATCGTCAAA